>NZ_JBMFJI010000007.1:0-76621 GCF_049973875.1 Acidilobus sp. | reverse complement strand
CAAGAGGCAGATGCTAACCCACGGCGTCATTAAGGCGCTCAGGCTTGGGTTTAACGTTATCCTGGTCGACCCGAAGGGTACTACAAATTCTGAGGAGCACGACAAGGTCATGAGGGAGAAGGGGTTCGACAGGCACACGGCCTCGGCTTACTTGATAGCGTTAAAGGGGTTAGGGACGATAAATGATATCAAATAGTACGAGCCTCACAGTTTATTGGAAACTGCTAGCTACGGCAGTCATCTACGATAGGAGCCTAAGTTTCAGGTTTCAGAACCGCTCTGAGGGCCTCAAGGCACGACTCCTTGTCTAGCGCTGAAATCTTCATGTGCTCCGTGATGCCAGACTTCAGGAGGATGCTCTCCACGAGGTTAAGCCTGTTGGAATCAACTGCGTCCACCTTGTTAATTACTACGAGGATCCTGCGGTTACCGCCTAGGATCGCCCTAATTCTTGAGAGGAGGCTAACCTGGGACTCAAGGCTCAGAGGGGCCTCCGGCGTCGGGTCCACTAGGTAGAGGACGGGCCCTGGAAGCTCCTGGAGCGCAGCTACAGCCCTCAGCTCAACCTCGTTCATCTGAGACGGGTCCCTGTCAAGCAGCCCTGGGGTATCAATTACTTGCACTTCGACCCCATCAACGTTAGCGTGCCCCACTATAACGTTCTTAGTCGTGAACGGGTAGGGGGCTATCTCAGGCCTCGCCCTTGACACTGATGACAGGAACGTGGACTTGCCCGCGTTAGGGGGTCCAGATACTATAACTATTTGTTTGCTAACGTCTATGCCGGGCAGTTCTGCGAGGAACTTCACTACCTCCCTGAGCCTCTCAAGGCCGTGGGAGCACTTCTTAAGCTGAGACATCATCCTTCCCCGGGCTTCCCTGCCTATGGCCCTAGCCTCTCCTTCGCTTTCAGCGGCGAGCAGCCTGTACCTGTAGCTCTGCCACATCCTCTGGGCCACAGTCCTGGCCTTCACGACGCACTCTATATCCCTGTTGACCTGCTCCATGTCAAAGCTTATGCTGAGAAGCCTTAAGTAGAACGGGTGGAGCCCCCTGAGCAGCGACCTCAGCTGCATCACGGGCTCCGTCTTGCCCACTATTACATCTTTAACTAGGTCCAGGGACCTCCTCTCCCTCTCGTAGGCGTTGACGTTATGGGGATACCTGTTCTTAATTCTCTGCAACACTTCGCTGTAAGAGGGCACGTGTATCCTCTTAGCTATCGCTGCTGGATCTGGCAACTGTTTACCCTTGATTCTGGCGGAGTCCATGCTTATTTGCGCTCTGGGCCCAGGAGCCTCTCCCTCACGAGCTCCTCGTACATCATGAAGGCGGCCCTGTGCCTCCTCACGGCGCTTTCTATGGACTTAGGTGAGGCCCCTGACCTCCTGGCAGCTTCAGACAGGGCCCTCGAGGAGCTCACCCCGAGCGCCTTAAGGGTAGCGTAGACGGCTAAGCCCACCTTAACCCTCTCAGTTCTTGACTTAAGCTCGGGGAACCCATCTATTACCTTGAGGGCCTCCGAGGCCTCACTGTCGTGCTTGGTGGCAGGCGACCTAAACCTTATAGCGCCGTTTACGATTTCAACGAGCTTGCCCCTGCTCACAGCCTTAGCCGAGGCCCTCTCAAGGGCCACCTCAAGCGGCCCCCTGGGAGGAGGACCCTCGACTACCCTCTGCGCATCCTCGCTAAATCGCGGGGGCCTGTCATCTATTAAGTTCTCTATTATTGCCCCGCAGTCCTGGCACACCAGGTGTCCGGTCTCCTCGCTCCAGGCGAGCCTCTCGGAGCCGCAGTAGGGGCACCTGAGCACGTCAATCACCGCCACGTCCTTTAGCTGCGGGCTGTAAATTCATTGTGATAGCTTAGTTACGCGGAGAGGGGGAGACCCCAGCGTAAGTGCTACGGCGCTTTACGAAACTGTGCGGTATCACTGGCTCCGAACCCTTAGCTGGTTCCGCCTACTACTTGGTCCCAGGTGAGCGTTAAGCTTGCCTGCCAAGAGACTTCAGCAGCCTCAGCCAGAGGTCCGTTCAAAGAGCGTCGCTGACGCCGTTGAGAGTTTCCTTAGCGCACTGGAGGCCTCAGGGGCCTCAAAGTTAACTCTCAAGTCCTATAGGGCGGCGCTGCAGTCCTTCGTGTCCCATGTGGGTCCTTCAAGGCCTGTCTCCCAACTATCGCAGGCGGACTACCTTTCATGGCTTTCAGATATGAGGTCCAAGGGCCCCGTGGGGCCGCGGGGAGGTAGGTGGAGCTCGACTGTTCACTACTACACAATCTTTGTCAGGAGGTTCCTCCAGTGGCTTGGCATCTCAGGCCTTCCGGCGGAGCATCAACGTAGGTCTGAGTTCAACGGGGCCCTGAGCTGGAAGGATGTCGAGGCCATGATGTCTAAGGCCAGGGACCTCTACGACCTGCTCATACTTTCCCTGATGGCCGAGTCAGGGCTAAGGGCGAGGGAGGTGGTTAACTTGACGTGGGGCGACATAGACCTAGCTAAGGGGGAGGCCAAGGTTAGGGGAAAGTACAGCAAGGAGAGGCTCGTGGTGCTTGGCCAGGTGGCGAGGTCTGTGCTTTCAGTGCTGCCGCCAGGGGGGCCCAACGAAAGGGTAGTAAAGCTGAGCTACCAGGCCATATATGACAGGGTAAAGTCTCTTGCGAGGAGGGCTGGCATAGACGTCAGCAAGGTGAGGCCTCACGTGCTCAGGCACACCTTCGCGACCGAGGCGCTGAGGAGGGGAATGAGCCTCCCCGTGCTTCAGAGGCTGCTGGGCCACAGCGACATAAGGATCACGCAGGTGTACCTTCACCTGCTGGACGAGGACATCAGGAGGGAGTACGAGAGGGCCTTCATGCAGCCCCAGCAGCCCTACTATACGGCGCCCCAGTACCCAGGGCAGGCCTACATGGGTTACCCGCTGTATCCCCAGGGCCTTTACCCAGGCATGGCAGGCCAGAGGACCTGATCCCTCAGATTATGCCCTCCTCCATGACCTGCTCCTTCACCCTTCTCCTGAGGTCCCTGCTCTCAAACGGCATGAGGTCCTTGAGCTGTTCAGGGATGCTGAGCCTGGAGCTCCTCATCATTTTTAGCAGGGCCTTGTAGGCGCTGTACGAGGCCAGGCCCTCGTCGTTTATGTCGGCCTCGGCTATGGCTTTAGCTACCCTGTAGAGGCTCCTGAGCTCCTCCTCGTTGCTCACGACTGCCACCTCCCCATCCCCTCCCTGGACGACTTTGACCAGCTGGGCGAAGTGCTTAGCTGGCAGCTTAATCACAAGCTTATCCCCATCAAGCAGCTCGGCCTCCGGCTCATCCGGTTCATCCAGGTCCGCATCACTATAGTAGTCCCCCTCGTCCTCACCCTCAGAGCCCAGCTCGAAGGGCTCCGGGTAGAAGAGCACTAAGTCGTCGGTGAACGCCACCATCTCTATGGATTTAAGGCGGCCGTAGACCTCCCTAGCTATGTTTGACACTAAGTAGTACACAAGAAATACGTCTTCATTATCATATTCCTCGTCGCTGTCGTTACCATCCATGGCGTCGCTACCTCCGTAGTCCCCCTCGTCCTCACCAGAGCCTACGGCGGCTGAGATTATATTGCTAAGCCAAGCTTCGAACTCCCTTGAGGCCCTCCTGAGGAATACGAAGGGGAGGGCGGCAGCGAGGGTCCCAACAAGTGGCGGCACAAGGGAGGGCCACCTGAAGATGTCTGAGAGCACCAGTACTGATGAGAATGTGAAGACCCCAAGCAGGGCTGAGATAATCGTGATGGCTATGTAAAGCCTTACACCCGTCCCTATCAGCCCAACTCGCAGTATGTTGAGGCGCCCCTATTAAGGCTAATGCTCTATTGAAGCTTTTTCACCCGTCTACGAACCTCTAAGCTAGAATTACCAGGTGGACGCCTTGCCAAGAGTTGACATTGGTATGTACCTCGTTGAGTCAGCCAATATCTTCACGCTGGGCAGGCAGGAGCTAATGTCGTTAAGGGACTGGGCCCTGGCCAGCGGCGCTATATTTGTCACGTCGCCGTCGATAGTCAGCGTGAGCACAGCCTCAGGCCCAGTCAGGCTGGCCGCTGGCGTGGGGTCCCTCATAAGCAGCGAAAGGCCCCCGGTAAGATGGCTTCAGATAACGTCGCAAGACTGGGTCGACGGCTGCCCCTCAGGCTCGAGAGAGCCCAACTATCACGTGGCCGACTCGGGCGACATCAAGGTCAAGGGAGTTGCTGTTGCTATAGACTACAGGGATCCGCCCTCGCTTATGGCTAATTCGATGAGGATTGAGGCGCTGCTTAGGTCGCAGACGGAGGGACAACCGCTGCTCGTGCTTGTAGACTATGAGACAGGAAGGCAGTGGCCGCTTATGACGCTAAGGGAGGGCACCTATGAAATAAACGCGGCGGAGGGGAAGGTCAGGGACTTATTGGAGTACGCGGCCTCACTTTATTCGTCGTGCCCCCATGACGTTTAGCTCGAGGAGGTCAGCTGCCTTAGCTTTGACCTCAGAATCTCTGAAACGGTCTTACCGTCCACCTTACCCCTGAGGACCTCCATGGCTTTACCCATTAGCGTGCTGAACGAGGCCTCCCCCCTCTGCTTTATGAGCTCCATGTTCTCAGCAATTATCTTGTCTATCACTGCCTCAGCCTCCTCCCTGCTCACGCCAATGAGCCCCAGCTGCTTAGCCGCCTCCTCAGCCGTTATCTTGGGGTCCTCAGACATCTTAGTGAGTATGGGCTCGATGGCCTCCTTGGCTATCTTGCCTTCGGCTAGGAGCCTTATGAGGCCCTCAAGCCTGTCCTCGTCTATGGAGTCCACGTCAACGCCCTTGCCCCTCAGGCCCTTCATTATGGTTACAAATATTGAGGCTATCAGCGTGGGCTGCACCGAGGAGCCATAGGTGTATATCATCTCCTCTATTATAGGCAGCCTGGGGTCTGAGACCACCCTCTCCGCAAGCTCCCTGCTCATGCCGTACTTTTCAACGAAGCGCCTCACCTTAGCCTCAGGGGACTCCGGCACCAGCTTCTCTGCCTCAGCCAGTATGTCAGGCGTAACCCTCAGCGGAGGTATGTCCGTCTCAGGGTACATCCTCTCCCTACCGGGCCTTGGCCTCATGTACTTAGTTGTGCCGTCCTCGTTGGCCGCCCTGGTCTCCTCTGGGACGCCGTCAAGCGACTGCCTGACCCTGTCCACTATAACAGAGAGCGCCCTGAGCGCCCTGTCCTCCTTCTCGGCCACCATGGCGAAGGCGTCTAAGCCTGGGTCAGCCCCCAGGGCCTTATAGACAGCGTTCACCTCCTCCTGCGTTATGCCGTAGTTGGGCAGCTCGTCGCTGTGGAAGAGGCCCTGCACGTTGGCCCAGAACCTGACGTAGTCCGCTATCTCCGTGCCAAACCTCCTGCCGGGCTGTACGTATGTGCCGAGCAGGCCCTTCAGCCTGGGAAGCTTTATAGCCAGGACGCGGCCGCCCGAGCTTATGACCTTAGCGATCACCTTGCTCTTGGTGTTCTTGAACACGTCAGTCACGTCCACCGGCTCCATCCTTATGAGCTCCTTGGTTACGCCCCTCCTTACCATCTCATCCCTTATCTTGAGCAGGTTGACCTGCCTCATGACCTCATACTTGACTATCTTATCTATGAGCTCCAGGGTCTGGACTCCCTTGATCTCGGTCTTGGCGCCTCCCACTATGCTAACATTAAGGTCCTGCCTTATGGTTCCAAGGCCTCTCCTGACCGCGCCCGTCATGCGAAGAAGCATGCCTATTGCGAGGGCCACGTCCCTGGCCTCAGAGGGCGTGTGCATGTCAGGGGCCGTGGAGATCTCTATGAGCGGTATCCCGAGCCTGTCAAGCCTGTATGAGGTCTCAGGCCCGTTCTCGCCGACCTTCCTGGCGGCGTCCTCCTCGACAACTATGGTCTGTATGCCGTAGTCCTTCCCGTTTACCGTTATCTTGCCTCCTAGAGCCACTATTGCAGTCCTCTGGAAGCCGCTCGTGTTACTGCCGTCTATCACTATCTTCCTCATGACGTGGACTTCGTCCACAATGGTTGACCCGAGCGCCTTAGCGACGGCTATAGCTATGGCCACCGCATCCCTGTTTATCGGGTGCGGCGGCTCCTCGTCAGACTCTACTAGACAGTAGTGCCCCCTGGGCGCCTCGTACCTGTAGACCCTGCCTTTCCTGTACTCAAAGAGCGCGGCTATGTCAACATCTCCGGTCTCGCTGCGTGTTGGCCTGAGCCTCCTGGTGAAGCTCTCAGGCGCACTCTCCTCCGTCAGCTCGGCTGGGCAGCTGCAGAACAGCTTAGTCCTCGTCTTGAGCTGCTGGTGGATCTCAAGGCCTACCTTGAGCCCCAGCGCCTCGTAGTCTAGCTCGTCACTCCCTGTCATGGTACCACCTCGGGAACAGCTTAAGTTCATGTCTTGGATTTATCTCGCCAGCCAGGTTGGTTAACATCAGCCTCCTGACCTCTCCCAGGTCCCTGGTTCTGTGGAGCGCCCAGGAAAGCTTTACGTAGGCGGTCTCCGGCAGCATGTCCTCCGCTGGTATGACACCGGCCTGGAGCATGCGCCTTCCCGTGCTATAGACATTAAGGTTAACCCTGCCGAAGAGCGTCTGGCTAGTTATAACAACCGGTATCCCCTCCTCCACGGCCCTCTGCACGGAAGGTATGAGCGCGTTGGCTATGTGGCCGAAGCCAGTGCCCTCTATCACTATTCCATGGTAGCCCCTGTCCACAAGGAAGTCTACCAGGTCGCTCGTCATGCCGGGGAAGAACTTTATTAGCGCTACCTTGTCGTCGAAGCCGTTCTCAGGCCTGAGCTCCCTCGACCTGCGCCTGTAGTCCTCCTTGAGCATCTCTATCTTGCCCTCATAGGGCCACACCTTGGCGAGAGGCACGTCGTTTATAGACTGGAAGGCGTCCCTCCTGCTTGTGTGCATCTTCCTCACCTTTGTCCCCCTGTGGGCCAACGCGTACGTGTCGCCGGTCTCGCCGTGCATCACCACGCACACCTCCCCGAAGGGCGCCCTTGACGCCACGAGGACGGCCGACGTAAGGTTGAACGCCGCGTCGCTGCTGGGCCTGTCGCTGCTCCTCTGGGCTCCAACTAATGCCACAGGTCCTGGTAGCCCTTTGTGAAATACAAACGAAAGGGCGGCCGCCGTGTACGCCATGGTGTCGGTCCCGTGCGCTACTACCACGCCTGAGTACCCCTTCTCAAAGTACCTGACGACCTCCTCAGCTACGGTTTGCCAGTTCCTTGGGGTCATGTCCTCGCTGAATATGGACATGAACTGAACCGAGTCAACCGTGGCATACTTAAACATTTCAGGCACGGACGCCGCCAGTTCCTTGGAGTCCATGTATGGGTTCACCGCCCCAGTCTCATAGTCGACCCTGCTCGCTATAGTGCCTCCTGTGCCCAACACAAGGACCCTCTCAGCGGGGGGCCTGACCTCCTCCGAGAGGCTCACTGGCTCGCCTGGATGGGTCGTCAACGACCCCTCCTCGACAACTCTGACCTTAGTGCATTCATCAATTCTTATGCCAACGTTATAGCCGTTGTCAAGCTTAAGCACTACTATGTCAGGCGCGGAAAACTCGCTCTTGGGCATCAGGGTTCCCATAAGCCTGGACCCGTCGGACCTTGTGACCTCAACCACATCTCCTGGCTTCGCTGAGGCCTCAACCAGCTTCTTCGCTGCTATGCCCGTGTAGCCGTAGTAGGGTCCGCTCTCGTTGGAAATATGCCTCACCGCGGGCTGTGGGTGAGCTCAGGGTTAAATAATAAGTAAAAGAAAAGCGGTGGGAGCTCAGCTCGCCGCCCTTGAGGAGGCGGTCTGCTGGGCGGCCTTAAGCACCCTCCTGACGAACTCCACCTTATTTTTAATCCTTGGCGGCTGGTTCTTCTTATGCTTGGGCTCTATCTTGGGCGTCGCCTTCCTAACCTTACCGGCCTTAGTCATTGATCCGTGCGTAGGCAAGAGTTCTCACCAGTGTGAAAGCTCTGTTTGCTAGTTAAAACCTTTCCTCTGAGGCCTCGACCCGCTGCCCGTTAATGGCCGCTCTGGACCATTTAGGCCCAGGCACATAAGCTGCCGTCCTTCCCTATCTTCAACGTCTCCAGCTTGGCCCTGAAGACGCTTAGTAGTAAAAAGCTGTTATCAGCCATGCAAAGGCTGCAGCCAAAGGGCTCGTTTAAGGTTATAATCTTCTCTTATCAGACGTTAGCCAGGAGCGGTGAAGGGGTTGAAGATTTACATCGTTGACACTATAGCAGGCAGCTATGCAGTTGACGAGAGCGGCAAGGAGCTGGCCTTTGAGCCTCTGCCAAAGTCTTTTGACGACCTGGTGGCCGAGGCCATTAAAATATCTAGGGGGGAGCTGAGCGACGCCTTCATCAAGCTTGCCGACAAGGTTAAGCAGCTCAGCCCCGAGGAGGTGATAGTGGAGAGCGAGGAGGAGGCCAAGTACCTGAACCAGCAGGGGCTTAGAGCTATTGTCAGCGAGGGCAACCAGGTGGCCCTGTCCGTGAGATCCAGAATTCCCCAGCTCCTGGTCGAGTCAGAGCTCATAAAGAGCGACTCGGAGGCCCCCGCCTTTGAGCTCAACGTGGCCTTCGAGTTCACAAGGAGGGGCCTCATGGGGGCGGCCAAGAAGCGTGACCTTCTGGCGGCCCACTCCATAAGGACCATAGATGACATAGATAAGACAGTGAACTTGTTTGTGAACAGGCTGAGGGAGTGGTACAGCGTCACCTTCCCCGAACTTAACGACATAGTAGAAGATCACAGGCTCTACATCAAGCTCGTCGCTGAACTGGGCGACAAGGAGAACTTCACAGAGGACAGGCTGAAGGACCTTCGCGTCTCGCCCCAGCTGGCCGAGAAGATAGCCAGCGCCGCAAAGAAGAGCATAGGAGCTGACCTCTCAGAGCACGACTTGGAGGCAATAAAGACCTTCGCGGGCATCATACTTCAGCTCTACGACCTTAGGGACCAGCTGGAAGGCTACGTGAACAGGGTAATGAAGGAGGTGGCCCCGAACATAACGGAGCTGGTAGGGCCCCTGCTCGGCGCCAGGCTAATAAGCCTTGCGGGAGGCCTTGACAGGCTAGCTACGATGCCGGCCAGCACTATCCAGGTGTTAGGCGCAGAGAAGGCCCTCTTCAGGGCCCTTAGGACTGGCGGCAGGCCGCCGAAGCATGGGATAATATTCCAGTACCCGGAGATATTCAGGGCCCCCAAGTGGCAGAGGGGTAAGATAGCCAGGGCCCTAGCGGCAAAGCTTGCGATAGCCGCCAAGGTTGACGCCTTCAGCGGAAGGTTCATAGGGGACAGGCTTAACTCTGAGCTTCAGCAGAGGATAGCTGAGATAAAGAAGGTATACGCCTCGCCGCCCAAGAGGAAGGAGGCCCCGCAGGCCCCGCAGAGGGGGCAGAGGCCTCCAAGGAGGCATGGCAAGGGAGGAAGGGGAGGAAAGGGCAGGAGGTGACGAAGGGTGCGCGTGTATGAACATCAGTCTTGGAAGAACGTGTATGTAGTTGAGTTGGACGACGGCAGCCTGAGGCTAGCCACGAAGAACCTCGTGCTGGGACAGAGGGTTTACGGGGAGCACCTTTACTCCTACGAAGGCGCTGAGTACAGGGAGTGGAACGTCTACCGCAGCAAGCTTGCAGCCGCGCTGCTGAAGGGCCTTCAGGAGCTGCCCGTAAGGGAGGGCGACAGGATACTCTACCTTGGAATAGCCAGCGGCACCACGGCGAGCCACATAAGTGATATCATAGGCCCCGCCGGCCTGATATATGGTATCGAGTTCTCGCCAAGGGTGATAAGGGACTTGCTGCAGATAGTGCCCGACAGGAAGAACATAGTGCCGATTCTGGCGGACGCTAGGGAGCCCGTCAAGTACAGGCACCTGGTGGGCGCCACAAGGGGGCTTTACGCTGACGTGGCCCAGCCGGAGCAGGCGGACATAGTGGTCAGGAACGCCAGGCTCTTCCTCGAGGACGGCGGATACCTGCTGTTGGCGATAAAGGCGAGGAGCGTCGACGTCACCAGCGAGCCGAGCGAGGTCTACCTTAGGGAGATGAGGACCCTGGCAGAGGGAGGCTTTGACATAAAGGACGTGGTTCACCTGGACCCATTCGACAAGGACCACGCGATGGTCTACGCCATATACAGGAGGGGCTGAAGTGGGCTCCGAGGAGGGGCCTGCAAGGCACATAACTAAGGTGTACACCGAGGAGGTCAGGAGGCTCCAGGCCTCCTGGCCAAGTAAGCAGGCGAGGCTGCGGGAGCTGAGGAACACAGATCATATAATCCTCAACGACGGCACGTCACACGAATTTGACGAGGACGAGGTCTCCAGGCTGCTTTCTCAGGTGCCGGAGTACTTTTGGGACTTCATGACGGTGCCCCTGCTGCTTTACTATGTAAGGACAGAGTCGGGCGTGGCTAAGTATGTTGTGGTTGGCGACAGGTGGCAGAGGAGGCTGGCGGAGATAATGCTGAGGGGCGACTACACCGCGGAGGGCATAGGGGAGCTGAGCGTTGACGAGTTTCTCATAATTATAGGCAAGTACAGGAGCCTGGTCTTCGTCTCGCTTAGCGTGGTTTGACGCGCACCTTTTATAACTCTGTATACACCTTCAAGTCGTGGTGTCAAGCCGTGGAGAGCGGCCTGGTGGAGGAGATTTATCAGAACGCCCTGAGGGCCAGGGACGTGCTCAAAGGCCTTATACACGAGACCCCGCTTGACCTAAGCTCCACGTTCTCAGCTATGACGGGCGGGGAGGTCTACCTCAAGCTGGAGAACCTGCAGAAGACGGGCTCGTTCAAAGTAAGGGGGGCCTACTACAAGATGTGGACCCTGGGCGACGCCGCCAAGAGGGGCGTTGTGGCCGCCAGCGCTGGAAACCACGCGCAGGGGGTGGCGTTTGCTGCGAAGCTGCTGGGCGTCAAGGCTACCATAGTGATGCCGCTTGTAGTCCCCCTCTCTAAGATACTCGCCACAAAGTCCTATGGGGCCGAGGTGGTGCTTTATGGAAACGTGATAGACGAGTCCATGAAGAAGGCCAACGAGATAGTCGAACAGACGGGGGCCACTCTGATACACCCCTATGACGACCCAGCGGTTATAGCGGGCCAGGGAACTATTTCGCTTGAGCTGCTCGAGCAGATGGGCGAGCCGCCGGACGTGGTGGTCATTCCTATAGGCGGCGGAGGCCTCATATCTGGCAACGCCGTGGTGCTTAAGAAGAGGCTCGGCGACAAGGTCAAAGTCATAGGAGTTGAGCCCTCCTACCTGCCCAAGTACTCTATGAGCCTCAAGGAGGGCAGGCCCGTTAACATAACTGGCGCTGTCTCAGGGCTGATGGACGGCCTTATAGTTAAGACCGCCGGCAAGTTCACCTTTGAGTTAATAAGGGACCTAGTGGATGACGTAGTTACAGTTGATGATAAGGAGGTCGCCAGGGCCATGTTCCTCCTGCTAGAGAGAGGTAAGACTCTCGCCGAGGGCGCGGGGGCTGCCCCCCTGGCGGCAATACTGGAGGGCAAGGTTAACGTAAAGGGTAAGAGGGTCGTCGCGCTCATAAGCGGAGGCAACGTGGACCTGACGAGGCTGGCCAACATAATTAACTACGAGCTCTTCAGGACGAAGAGGCTGATAAGGCTCGTGGGCACGGTTCCTGACCAGCCGGGCTACCTTGACAGGGTTCTGAGGAAGCTTGCCGACGCCAGATTCAACGTTATTGACATAAGGCACGACAGGTTCTCGCCAAGCCTGGTGCCAGGCTACGCCATAGTAGATGTGTTGGTCGAAGCGCCGGACCCGGACGCAGTGCCTGAAGCGCTGCAGGCCTTGAAGGCTGAGGGCTTTAACTTCAGGGAGGCCGAGGAGTAGCGGTCAGGGCCCTCTTAGCCCGCTGGCTGAGCTCACGACCTCCATGTACTCTTTGTCAGAGTATATGCCCTCCTGCTCCTCCCTGACCTTTTCAAGGAGCCCGCTGGCGGTCCTTGAGACGAACTCGGCGATCCACTCTATGTCATTAGACGCGGAGCCCTTAGGGTTGTAAGGAAGCGCGGACCTCCCAAGGCTGCCCTTGCCGAGCAGCCACAGGCCCACCACCTCAGGCCTTGAAAGCTCCCTAACGCGCTGGGGGCCTAAGGCGCCGCCGGAGGCCCAGTAGAGCTCCCTGACGAAGCTGATCGACAGCGCCCTCCTCAGCTTGTCGCGCCACTCCGCGAACAGCTCTCCGTCCCTTCTAACCACCTCGCCTATGACCTGCTCAGGCCTCACGCCGCTCAGTGGTGATCTGGCGGCGGCGCTGGCCAGCTCCCTGACGGCCACGGGAGCCAGGGAGCCGTGAAGTATAGCAACCGCCGATGCCAGGGAGCTGTGAAGGACCGAGTTCATGAACGCCTCGACAGGGTCCCCCGGGTCTACCCTAGAGCCGTTAACTATGTCAATGACCTCCTCGGCGCTCACAGGGTCAGTTGCCGCAGGCTCACCGCCAACGGTGACCCAAGGCACGCTGAGGACGCCCAGCCTGACGGCCTCAAGGGAGCCCAGCCTCACAAGCCTGACCCTGCCCAGGGCCCCGGCCCTGCGGAGCCCGGTTATCACTTCATGACTGGTCTCGCAGGAGGGGTGAAAGTATATCGTTACGTCGCGGCTTGTCAAGCCTGGAACCCCTCAGCAGGCTGGTCGCTTGGTTTTAAGGCTTTTCTGACCAGCTCTCGTAGACGCTGGCGACGCTCGAGACCCTCTTCAGCTCGTTTATTACCATTATCGAGGAGACCTCTATCACCCCGGGCGCGGAAGCTATGCCGTCCAGGGCCGCTGACAGGTCCCTCTGGGTCGGCGCCAGCACCTTGACAAGGAAGTTGTAGGGCCCGCTAGTTTCATATGCCTCAACTACATAGTTAAGGCTTCTGAGGAGCTCCCTAACTTTGCCCAGGCTGTCGGCCCTGGCCTTTATTAGGAAGTAGGCCGAGGCCTCAAGGCCAAGCTTTGAGGGCTCAACGTTTACGGTGAACCCCTTTATGACCCCCTCGCTGATCAGCTTCTTGACCCTCAGGTAGACGGTCGCCTCGCTGACCTCCATCTTAGACGCTATCTCGCTCCACGGCATCCTTCCGTCCTCCTCCAGGTACCTTATGAGCTGGAGGTCCCTCTCGTCAACTACAGGGGTCGCCTGCCTTCTCAAGCCCTCTCGCCGACAGGCCTGCTGGCCTTCAGGTAATTAATGTTGTCAGCTAATCATAATATACTTCATTATCTTAGCTGCAAGGAGAGGCTTTGAGGCGAGGGCCTTTACTATCCTGTTAATATTCATGGTGCCCAGGGCCACCTCCTCATGAACGGCCGCAGGTATCTCAAACATGAAATCCCTCCTCCTCTCAGGGCTCATGCCCTTAAGCGCCTTAAGTATGGACCTGTGAACCCTGACTACCCTCGATATGTTGAGGGACTCAAGCACTTTGTTAACGTCAAGGCCTGTAAGGTAAGCCCTGGCGGCCTCATAGCCCGATATAGCCGAGGGCCTGATGCCCTCCCCAGTTAATGGAAGGACGAAGCCGGCCGCCTCGCCGACCTTGAAGAGCCCTCTGACGCTTCCTGTGGACACGCCCCCCACCGCTATGGGGGCCCCGGCTATCGAGAGTATTGTGCTGCTGCCCAGCGTTTCCTTATGATTCTCAATGTACCTTTCCAAGAGCTCCCTGAGCCTCTGCGGCGACTCAAAGCCGCCTACGCCGACTTCAACGCCCTCCTCGGCAGGGAATATCCAGTAGTAGCCTATCAGGCTTGTGTCAAAATCTATGTAAAGGTAGTCCATGGACTCAAGCCTGGGCGCCCTGACTATGGCCTGAACTCCATAGATCTTCTCGCCGTCATAGAAGGCAACGCCGCCCGCCAGGAGGCCTGTCCTGACCTCCCTGACCTGGCCGTTAACCTTGACTGTGCCGTTTGATGCGTTGTAAGGCGACGAGGTGTACAGCTCGGCCCCGGAGGAGGCTATTACGTCACGTATCATGCCCTCCTTGTCAACTATGTACCCCCTGACGGTGTCCCTGACCTCAACGGACTTAACTCCGTCAACGTAGAGGACAGCGCCCTTTATGTCAGCTATAACCCTCTCCTTGGGGACCTCGAAGGGCAGGTTGGAAAGCGTTGGTATGCCCCTTCCGCACGGCTTAACCGCTGGCCTTGGGTTAGCCTCGTAGACGACTGCCCTGAAGCCAAGCTTCGAGGCTGCGTACGCTGCAGAGGCGCCTGCAGGGCCAGCTCCAACTATGTTTAGTACCTCAGCCAAGCCCCTTCCTCTAAAGCCTTTTACATTTGCAGCAAAGTAATAAATCTGCGGCAGGGTGGGAGAGTTGCAGGGCTGTCCCGGCTATGACTTCCTGGATCACACGGCCGACGTGCTCATAGAGGCCAGGGGCAGGACTAAGGAGGAGGCCCTTGAGCAGGCGGGGCTGGCGGTCTACGAAATCATGACTGACACGTCGAAGGTCAGGCCCCTGACCCACGTCGACATAGAGGTTAACGGGATGGACCTCTACAACACCGTTTACAGGTGGATCGAGCAGCTCCTGGTCAGCACAGACGCCGACGGCCTGGTCTTCAGCATATTCAGGGTGTGCGACCTCAGCGAGGACGGCACAAGGCTCGTTGCTAGGGTCTGGGGCGAGAGGTTCGACCCGTCGAGGCACGAGCAGAGGACGATAGTAAAGGCGATGACCTACTCGCAGATGGACTTCAGGGAGGAGGACGGGTGCTGGAAGCTTCGCTTTGTTGTGGACATCTAGTCCGAGGGGTGGAGGGACCTAAGCTTAAGCTTGCAGTCGTCGCAGAAGTACTCAGACTTAAGGTCTACGTCCTCCAGCGAGTTGCTGAACGACATGACGCAGGACCTGTTGCTGCAGTGCCCAAGGCCAAGTAGGTGGCCCACCTCGTGAACGGACTCCTTGAGGAGCCTCGCCAGGTACCTGCTGCGGTCCTCGGACTCAAGCCTTGCTGTGTAGACGGTGGCAACTCCAAGGTTCGGGTCGGCGAGGCCAAAGACGAAGTTAAGGCCGGGCACGTAGGCGTCCGCCCCCACGAGGCCCAGCGCTAACCTCTTCCCCTTGAGGAGCGGCTCAAGGTTCCTGTGAAGCCACGCGTTGACCTCATCAGCCCTGTACTGCATCCTGCCCCAGTCATAGGCCGACGCTGGAGGCTGAAGCGACCACATGGAGGGCACAGCGCTTAACCTCACTGGGAAGCTCTTCGCTATTTCGGAACCCACGAAGACCGCGTCCTCAGGCCTGGTCCTGCCCACGGGCTGCACTATCAGCTCTATCATGACTCTCAGGTGCCAGGTGTTCCTTAAAGTTTTAACTTTAACTTAGACGAGGCTGAGGGGACAGCCTTGGGGGAGAGGCCGAAGGTCATATCCGCTGACGGCATTACTGTTTACAACATACTTAAGAGGAGCGTCACAGTGAGGCAGGAGGACTTTACAGCGCTCCACAGCCTCCCAGACGGCCCCTTCGCCCTCCTGGTCGCAATAATACTGAGCCAGAACTCGAACGACAGGAACTCAATAGCTGCATACGATGACCTCAAAAGGGCCACGGGCTTGGACCCAGCGAGGATACTTGCCCTGGGCGACGGCCTGGAGCGGGTGATCAGGAGGGCCGGGATGGTTAGGCAGAAGGCCAGTGCCATAAGGGAGCTCGCCAGGCTTACGCTTGAGAGGGGCGTTGATTTCCTTGAGCACGGCGACATTAATGAAGTCGAGAGGGCCCTGCTCTCAATAAGGGGCATCGGCTCGAAGACTGTTGACGTGTTCCTCTCACTCTACAGGAAGGCGCCAAGGTTTGCGGTGGACACGCACGCCAAGAGGATAGCGGCCAGGTGGGGGCTCGCAAGGAAGGGGGCAAGCTATGAGGAGGTCTCAGGGGCGCTGCTTAACTTCTTTGGGCCAGAGAGGTCCGACGAGGCCCACAGGCTATTAATAGCCTTCGGCAGGGCCTACTGCACGGCCAGGAACCCAAGGTGCTCGGAGTGCCCCCTGAGGCGGTACTGCCCATCAGCTACTGCGACAGGTGCCCGAGGCTAGTGGTCACCTCGCTTCCAGGGAGGGACTCCTGGGCCCTCGAGGAGCTCATGGACACCGTGGTCGCGAGGGACCCCTCGGCCAGGTTTGAGGCCACAGGTTATAGGGGGGTCGTGGAGGTCTACTCAAGCCTCAGCCCTGGCGAGATAGCAAGGCAGTTCCTCCTGTATCAACACGCCTTCATAGCCAGGGTCGTCCCAGTGCTCGCGTGTTCGACGCCTGAGAGGCTGGGCGAGGCGATAGCAAGGCTTGTGCCCAGGGGGCTTTCGGCTGGCCTGGAGCTCAAGGTAAGGGTACCCCTTAAGGGCAGGGTCAGCGAGGGCACAGTCAAGGAGGCCTTAAGGGTCGCCGGCGTGGCGCTCCGCGGCAGGGAGGCCAACCTCAAGATCACAGTAGAGAACGTCGGGGACTGCCTACTCATATCGGTTGGGGAGTGGCGCAGCTGCGGGCCGCACTGCGCGGTCCTAGTCCCAGTATTACCCTGAGGGGGAGGACCGCGAGGCGCACGCACGGGGGCAGCGGATTCCCTTAATAAGCTCAGCTCCTCTTCCGTTAATAGAAGGTATGAAAGTACCCTAGCCAGCCGGAGGACAGGCCTTGATGGGAGGAAGGATATTCACGGACAGGAGGGTGTTCGAGGAGACCTACGTGCCTGAGATACTGCCGGTCAGGGACAAGGAGGCGGAGATGCTGCTGAACAGGTACACGTCAAGGTTCAGCGAGGGGCCAGGTGCCACTGACATAACAGTCATATATGGCTCCATAGGAAGGGTTGGCATAGGCAAGACCACGCTGGCGAAATATGTAGCGCACGCCCTCCAGGAGCACCTCAGGAGGAGGGGCGTTAACCTTAAGCCTGTCTACATAAACGTCTACGGCGCCCCCAGCGTGCACCAGATACTCTCAGGCATAGTCTCGGAGCTTGGCATAAACGTGCCGCTCAGGGGGACGGCGGCCATAGAGATGCTTAAGGCTATAACGGACTACCTTTACATAAAGGACTCCTACGCCCTCGTGGTCCTGGACGAGTTCCAGTCGCTGCTCATGTCAACGAGGGTCAGCAACGAGGACCTCTATATGCTGCTCAGGGTCTACGAGGAGATACCCCCTAAGGACAACGTGAACAGGCTCAACTTCCTCCTGGTCTCGCAGGACTTCAAGGTGCTCAGCTACATGAAGGAGAGGATACCGCAGGTCGAGTCCCAGATAGGCTTCAAGGTCTACCTAAAGCCCTACACGGCCGACGAGCTGAGGGCCATACTCGAGCAGAGGGCCGCCCTGGGCCTCGCAGACGCCGCGTGGAACCACGACATAATTGACATGATATCAGACTACTATGGTTACTCCGAGACCAAGGGGGGTGACGGCAGCGCCAGGAGGGCCATACTTGCGCTCAGGATGGCTGCTGAGATGGCTGAGGCTGAAGGGGCCATCAGGATAACTGAGGAGCACGTGAGGAGGGCCATAAGCACTGACGCCATATCAAACGTGCCACTTGACGTCATGAGGTCCCTGAACATTCACGAGCTGCTCATACTGCTGGCCATCTCAACCCTCATAGCAGCCAAGGGGGGCTGGCTCTCCACAGGGGAGATAAAGGGCGAGTACGAGAGCCTCGCCAAGGCCTACGGGGAGGAGCCCAGGAAGCACACGCAGTTCTATGAGTACCTCAAGGACCTCTCTAACCTGGGCCTCCTGGAGTCCAGGGTGACCAACCTGCCCCAGAGGGGCAGGACCACCATGGTGAGGCTCCCGCCCGAGATCCCTGCGGACAGGCTCAGGGAGGTCGTCGAGTCCATAATAATGGACAGGGTCGGCGGCCCAAAGGTCTCGCCCTGAGGTGTAGGACTTGAAGGTGGAGGACCTGCTCTCCAGCAAGGGGAGGGTTAAGGTACTTAAGGTGCTCCTGAGCGAGGGCCAGGCCAACATAACTAGGATAGTTAGGGAGTCCGGGCTCAACCACAGGCTCGTCGAGAAGCACCTTGAGGAGCTGGTTAGGATGGGCATAGTCCAGGAGAGGAGATACGGCAGGCTGAGGATGTTCATGGTGGACCTCAGGGACCCCAAGGTAAGCGGGCTCAGCGAGGTGCTGAGGCAGCTGGAGAGCCTCTAGGTTTGTGTGAGTTGATTTAACTTCAACCGCCTACGTCTCCTAGGGCGACCTAAGTGGCCCACATGGTTGACGTCACAAACAAGCCTGTAGTCTACAGGGAGGCCACGGCCTCCGGCGAGATAGTGCTCAGGCCCGAGACGGTGAAGAGGATCAGGGAGGGCCTCGTTGAGAAGGGCAACGTTGAGGCCGTGGCCTCGGTCGCGGCCGTCATGGCAGCCAAGGACTCCTCAAAGATAATACCGTTGGCTCACCCAATACCGATAACTGGCGTCGACGTAAGCTTTGACTACACCGAGAACAGCGTCAGGATGAGGGTGACTGTGAGGACCAAGGCTGAGACGGGCGTCGAGATGGACGCCCTGGCGGGCGTCATGGCGGGCCTGCTGGCCATATGGGACATGGTTAAGGCCTACGAGAAGGACGAGAAGGGCCAGTACCCAGTAACGGCCATAAGGAACGTCGTGGTTGAGTCCAAGTTCAAGGGGGAGGCATAGGCTTACTCATTTTTCCTCCCCCTCCACCTGGGATCAGGGAGCCAACTTGAGGGTTCACGACGCGCTCAGGAAGGCGTTCACCAAGTACAATGCCTACGCGGACCCGTTCACGCTAATGGAGCTAGAGACCTTCGTTCAGGCGGCCGTCAGGGAGGGGCCGCAGGGGAACAGCATGAGGTCACTGGTTGATAACATAGAAGTTATACTGAGGAGGTCCGAGGACCCGGACGCGGAGACGAAGGCTAGGGAGATAGCCGAGTACGTGGTTCAGCTCTGCAGCTCAGGGTGCAGCTGATGAGCCTCAGCAGGAACTCCCTGGCCTCCCTGTTGGCCGACGTGGAGCCCCTGATAATACATCACTGGGACGCCGACGGCATAGCCTCCGCGGTAACCGTGGCCCAGTTCGTGGGGCCCGGGGCTGTCTTCATGGTGCCTCCCTTCACTTATAGGCCGCAGAGGGACTTCTTAGAGCAGGCGTCTAAGCTGGCAGCCAACAAGGACGTGGTGCTAGTTCTAGATTATAATGCTCCCCCGGAGGTCTACGCGTCGCTAGTGGCAGCCATAGGAGGGAGGCCCGTGGTGGCTGTTGACCACCACACCACTACCTACCCGAGGGTTCCAAACTTCTACTATTACAACCCTGCCGCTGAGGGCGACCCAAGCGGCCTCTGGCCCAGCGCAGCCCACGTCATAGCTGACGCCCTCGGCTTCTACGACCCCATGCTGGTAGCCATGAGCATATACGGCGACCTGTGGGACGACGCCGTCAACAACAGGGTGTACAAGGCTTACATGGAGGAGATAGGGCTTGACGTGAAGGAGGACTCGGAGCTGATAAGGAACTGCGCCATGCAGATATGGGCGGCGGAGGCGGCGAGGCTAAAGGATGTAATAGACGGCCTCGCCTACTCGCTGGCCTACGGCGGGGCGGACCCGTGCGAGGCCATACTGAGCGACCCTCGCATGACCAACGCCAGGGAGGCCGTGGAGGAGGAGCTGAGCAGGGCCCGCTCGGCCGCCTCGAGGAGGGAGGAGCTCAACGGAAGGGTGCTGGCCTTCGGGGTCACCACGAAGTATAAGATAACAGGCATGCTGGCCAGGCAGCTGGCCAGGGAGAACGCCGGCAAGATAGTGGTGGTTTATTCTATAGAGGAGGGCGCCACGGGCAGGATCTACGTCAGGGGGCTTGCCCAGGCCAAGCCGCTCATAGAGGAGCTCCGCTCTAAGGGGCTTAACGTGGGCGGAAAGAGCCAGAGGGGCAACAATGTGGTTTCGCTTGAAGTTCAGCCAGGCGACCTTGAACAGGCGGTGGACCTGGTAATTAAGTCCATAGGAAAGCTCGCAGACTTGTTGGTTAGCAGTAGTTAGATAATGTCAGCAAGCAGCGAGGCCAGAAGCCTAAGCGACGTCACGGGGCTGGTTACAATAGTATTGGCTGCGGCCAGGTAAAATCGCCATGACTTAACAGACTCCCTGAAGAGGCTCTCATGGACGTCATAGTCTATCCTGCCTGAGACCCTCTCTGCAAGTCCTGAGTCCGCGGCGGCCCTTATCAGCACGTCGACGGCCTCGGGCCTCTCATGAAGTAGCCTGGAGAGCCTGTAGGTCCTCCTCAGAACCTTAAGTACGTCCATCACCGCCCCCTCTACGGCGTCAGCCGGTTCGGCCCCGCCGTTAATGAGGGCCTGCGCCCTTCGGGCGGCAGCCGCCGATGGGTAAAGCCCCCCGCCCGTGAGCGGCTTGTTCATAGAAGCGGCGTCGCCGACTGCTATCACCCTGCCCAGCCTCACCCTCCTTGGCATAGGGCCCGTCAATATGGGCCCCCCATATGTCTTCAGCGGCTTTCCCTCGGCCCCGTGAACTCTCATGGACTCCTCCAGCAGCCTACCAAGGCCCCTTGGGTCCCTCGAGGCGGTCCCTATGATGGTTAGGTCGTCTACGGAGACCCTCCACGAAAAGAAGCCGTCTGACGTGGACCTGTCGAACCTGGCCACGAAGTCAGCTCCACCGCCCCCCTCGAACTCGGCGTTGACCCCGAAGAGGGAGCTGCCTGAGAACCCTATGCCTAAGGGTTCCCTCAGGCGGCCGTTAAAGCCCTCGGCCAGCACGACGACATCATAGCTCCTGCCGGAGGGCAGCACCTCGCCCGAGGGCAGGGGCCTAGCCTTAGCCCTGCTGATGAAGTTCACGCCTTCAGCCTCTGCCTCCTCAAGCATGAGCTCCTCAAGCCTCACCCTGTTGAGCTTAACTATGGGCTGCGAGGCCCTTAGCCTAAGGGACAGCCTGGGGCCCGCTATGACGAAGCTCCCTATGGTTCCCAGCTCGGAGCGCAGGGCGGGGCGGCCTATCATGTCCTGGGTGGCCTTGGACACGAGCCCCGTGCAGTGCTCCGGGTAGCCGACCCTGTCGTGCTCCTCATACAGGTCAACGTTCACCCCGCCCTGGGCCAGCGACAGGGCGAACATCAGCCCTGAGAAGCCGGCCCCTACCACAGCCGCCCTCATGTCCTGGGCCTGTAAGTTCACGCCTAGATGCAATAGCTAAAAATTCAGATGCCTAGGTTAGGAGGGGACTGAAGCTTGAGCGCTCAGGACATAAGCGTAGCCTTTGAAAAGATGGACTCGTACGCTGGCCCAGTGACGATAGTGAACCTACGCAAGCTCGAGGAGAAGGGCATAGTAAAGGTCAGCGAGATGCCGTACTCAATAAGGGTCCTGCTGGAGAACATAGTTAGAAACTACGACGGCTTTGTTGTGAGGGACGAGGACCTAAAGACCATATTTAATTGGAGGGAGAACGCGGGAAAGGCTGAGATACCGCTCCTGCCTGCAAGGGTGATAATGCAGGACCTCACGGGGGTCCCGGCCATAGTGGACCTGGCTGCTATGAGGGACCAGTTCGCCCAGATGGGCTATGACCCCAACATGGTCAACCCGCTCATACCCGTGGACCTTGTAATTGACCACAGCGTCCAGGTAGACTACTACGGCACCAGCCTCGCCCTGAAGAAGAACATAGAGAAGGAGTTCGAGAGGAACTCGGAGAGGTACAGGTTCCTCAAGTGGGCTCAGAAGTCGTTCCAGAACCTGAGGGTCGTGCCCCCAGGCAAGGGAATAATTCACCAGGTTAACCTCGAGTACCTCGCTAAGGTGGTATGGATAGGGAACGACAGGCGCAGGGGCCTCACGGCCTACCCCGACAGCGTCCTCGGCACCGACAGCCACACGACCATGATAAACGGCCTCGGCGTGCTCGGCTGGGGCGTCGGAGGCATAGAGGCGGAGGCGGTGGTCCTCGGCCAGCCGTACTACATGCTGGTGCCCCCGGTGGTCGGAGTTAAGCTCGTCGGCAAGCCAAGGGAGGGCGTCACGCCGACGGACATAGTGCTCTACATAACGGAGACCCTAAGGAAGGCAAACGTCGTAGGCAAGTTTGTCGAGTTCTTCGGCCCAGGCATAAAGTACCTGAGCGCCCCTGACAGGGCGACCATAGCTAACATGGCGCCTGAGTACGGGGCCACCATGGGCTACTTCCCAATTGACGAGGTCACCATAAGCTACCTGGCCATGAGTGGGAGGGACCCGAGGCACGTGAGCTTCGTGGAGGAGTACGCCAAGAGGGTCGGCCTCTGGCACGACGAGAACGCCCCGCAGCCCTCCTACAGCCAGCTCATAGAGATAGACCTGGGCAAGATAGAGCCGGCCATAGCTGGGCCAGCCCACCCCGAGGACAGGATACCCCTGAGCGCTGCCAAGCAGCAGCTCAACGCCATAATAGAGTCATATGCTAAGTCACAGAACAGGCAGAGGAAGACGTCTAAGCTCACAATAGACGGTGAGACCTACGACGTGGGCGACGGCATGGTAATAATTGCCGCCATAACTAGCTGCACCAACACCAGCAACCCAACCAACATGATAGCCGCTGGCCTCCTGGCCAGGAACGCGGTCCAGCGCGGCCTAAGGGTGAAGCCATGGGTTAAGACCAGCAACGCCCCAGGGAGCAGGGTGGTCACCGAGTACCTTACAAGGCTCGGCCTTATGCCTTATCTTGAGGCCCTGGGCTTCCACATAACTGGCTACGGCTGCACTGTCTGCATAGGCAACACGGGGCCGCTCAGGAAGGAGGTCGAGGACTTCATAAGGTCCGAGAAGGTCTACACGGCTGCAGTGCTCAGCGGCAACAGGAACTTCGAGGGAAGGATACACCCGCTCGCCACCGGTGCTTTCCTGGCCTCGCCGCCGCTGGTCGTCGCATACGCCATAGCCGGCAGGATAGACATAGACTTCGACAGGGAGCCGCTGGGCTACGATCCCAACGGCGAGCCCGTGTACCTGAAGGACATATGGCCCTCGGCCGAGGAGGTGGCCAAGTACGTGCAGGGAGCCCTTGACCCGAAGGAGTTCCAGGAGAAGTACAGCGACATATTTGAGGGCACCGAGGAGTGGGTGAAGCTAGAGTCGCCCGCGACGCCGACGTTCCAGTGGGACCCCAAGAGCACCTACCTCAAGAGGCCCCCATTCTTCGAGGGGATGACTGAGAACCCAGAGCCGCTCAAGGACATAAAGGGAGCCAGGGTGCTCATCTACGCCCCAGACAGGATAAGCACAGACCACATAAGCCCGGCCGGTGCCATAAGCCCGACATCAAAGGCCGGCCAGTACCTGCTCAGCCTGGGAGTGAAGCCTGAGGAGCTCAACACGTGCGGGAGCAGGAGGGGCAACCACGAGGTCATGATGAGGTGCACCTTCGACAACCCCAAGTTCAAGAACCTGCTGACCCCGGACAGGACCGGGGGCTACACCATATACTGGCCCACAAAGGAGGTCATGCACGTGTTTGACGCTGCAGTGAAGTACAGGGAGGCCGGCATACCAGTCATAGTGCTGGGCAGGAGCCAGTACGGCATGGGAAGCAGCAGGGACTGGGCCGCCAAGGGACCCTACCTGCTGGGCGTTAAGGCCGTCATAGCTAAGAGCTTCGAGAGGATTCACAGGAGCAACCTGGTAGGCATGGGAATAGTGCCCATAGAGTTCATGCCTAACGAGGGTCCGGACGAGCTGGGGCTTGACGGCAGCGAGACCTACGATATAATAGGGCTCTCCGACCTGACCCCAGGCAAGATCCTGACCATAAGGGCCGTGAAGCCAGACGGCAGGGTCATAGAGTTTAAGGCCAAGGCCAGGGTCGACACGCCGATAGAGGTCGAGTACATAAGGCACGGAGGTATACTGCACTACATGCTAAGGCAGCTGATGAGGGAGGCAAAGGAGAAGGCAAAGGGGTGAG
This sequence comes from Acidilobus sp., assembly GCF_049973875.1. NCBI lineage: Archaea > Thermoproteati > Thermoproteota > Thermoprotei > Acidilobales > Acidilobaceae > Acidilobus > Acidilobus sp. The sequence goes on along the minus strand of NZ_JBMFJI010000007.1, from coordinate 52,606 downwards.
GGGTGCAGTTTAAGCTATTCAAAAACCTTCGCATATGAGGAGGCTGGAACTTTTTCTGTACGTCTTAGTTCCTTCACCTCCCACAGAAGTGGGTAACAGGCGGAAGTTATATGTGTTCACCCGCGGGCGCGGCCCAGGTGCCCTCTTATGGGGTTTCTTGAAATCGACCTCCTTCCAGGCCGCTCACTCCCCAGCATGTCTAATATCTCGGCGTAGAAGAAGCCGAGGATTATCCAGCCCATGAAGACGTAGACCACGTACTTGTTGACACTGGGAAGTGAGTACAGGAGCACGAAGATGCTGAGGGAGGCGCCGAGGAGCCCTATAATGAGCTCATGCAGGTGCTTGAGGACCCTCCTGGCGGAGAGCCTTGCCAGGGAGAAGTTAGCGGACGAGTGTATGAACAGGTTGAACATGCCCGCGAGGGAGCCGAGCGCAACGAAAGTGTAGAAGAGCCCAAGCCGATAGGCCAGGAGGGTGAGAACTGCGACGAAGAGCGCGGCAGCCATGGCCTCGGCGTAGAGGGGCCTGCCCCTGGCCCTGGCTGAGAGCGGCCTCGGCATGTAGCCGTCCAAAGCCATGGCCTCTATGGTCCTTGAGAGCGCAAGCATGTACGAGACCCCGCCGAGGGCGCCATCATTTATTGCTATGACAGCCAGCGGCACCAGGCTGTAGAGGCCAAACCTGTGGAGCGAGTACCCCACTAGGTTCCCTGAGAACTTCATGGCCTCGAGCGAGTAGAGGAACAGGGAGGCCAGCAGGCCGCCGTAAAGGACAACCATGATAGCGGCCTTGCCTATGTTCCTGGACTCAGCGTCGCCGCCGAGGGGCGCTATGGAGCCGTAGCCCGTCGGTATTCCAAGCCCTAGGAGGGTGGCCGCGAGGAGCCTCGAGCTCAGCCCGAATCTGAACGGGTCGTAGAGCCTCCAGCCCGAGTCCCTGAGGAAGACCACTGAAAGCGTCACAACGATGATCATCTCCGCTATTGAGACCGCCTCGGCGTACTTGGCGGAGTACCTTACGCCTAGCATCACGACAGCGGCTGCCGCGGAGCTCACTAGGAGCGCGAGGGCCCACTGGGGCACTACATTACCAATGCCCTGCTGAAGCACGTAGGCGCCTCCTGCAGCAGGGTGCCGCCGTAAGCTATGGCGTAAGCCAGGTAGGTCCAGCCCGTGTTAAGGCCGAGGTTTGGGGTTAGGGAGTAGTAGGCGTAGACATAATAGCCCCCTCCCCTCTTGAACCTCCTACTCATGAAGTAAACCACGAGGCCGTTTATGCTGACCACTGCTGTAGCTATGAGCATGGCCAGGGGCGCAGCCTCCCCTGCAAGTATAACCATTGCTGTCCCAAACGTGAGCAGCGATATAAGGGGCGCCCGACCTCCAAATGATAGGAAGAAGAGCTCGCTGAGGCTGAGCTTCCCGCGTTTGTCCTCCTTCGCCTGCAGCAGCTCGGCCCTTGGCTCTGACACCAGGACTCAGCCACGGAGCTCTGGGCCAGGAGGGCTAAAGGACGTTTGAGGGGCAAAAACTTAATAGGTTCAGGCCCGCGTCACCCTGCTCTTCAAGAACTCAACGACGGTCTGTACAAAGCCCTGGGGGTCGTCAAGGTAGCAGGCGTGCCTCTCACCTATTCTGACCAGCTCGGCCGTGTTGACCCTGCTCATGACGGCTTCAGCGTTGTCTATCGGTGACACGTCGTCGTGTTTGCCCCATATGAGCAGAATCGGCTTGCCGGTCAACATCTTGAACTGGGGCCCGTGCCTCACCAGGTCCACTGCGCCCACCAGGATCAGGCCAAGCACCTTGTCTGGGTGGGCCAGGGCGTAGGTCGCGACTGTATTGCCTCCAAGGCTCGCGCCCAGCAGCACGCCCGCGTTGAAGTTAACCATGGGCAGGAAGTCCTCCAGGAACTTCAGGCCTCCCCCGAAGCCATACTTGCCCTGGGGGGTCTCGCCCTGGCCAGGGGGGTCAACAGATATGGCCCTGAACCCGGCGTCGGCCACGGCCTTGACGAGGCCCACCTGTACCCACGTCCTGGCGTTGTAGGCGGCCCCTGGCATCATGACAACAGGGGTGCCGGAGCCCTCCTCTACGTAGTGAACCTTAACTCCTCCAACGGTAGCGTACCTGTCAGGCACTCCAGGTCCCAGGGAGGCCTGGGCGTTTGAAGAAAAACGGTTAACTCCGCTTACCTCAGCCTCAGCCCGGCCCTCCTTATCTTACCTATGGCCCTCTTGGTTATCTCCATGTTACAGGACCCGTGGGCGGAGCACCAGGACTCGCAGCTCCTGGCGGTGTCGCTGTCAGCATATATCATTCCGCAGACCTCACACGCGTAGTACCTTGAGCTTCCTAGGACGAACCTCCAGCGTTGCTATCACCGTCGAAAAAAGGTGTACCCATGAGGTTTTGAAGAAAGGTCCTTATGGCTGCGCATTCATCGACTAGCCGTAAGCTGCAGGGCCTCTGGTGGGCCTCTGGCACGTTTAAGAACGCTTTTATATAATTAAGAACAGCTGTTCTTAATGGTGGCGGGCTTGCCCGAGGACCTTGGAGGCCTGATAGACAGGGCCCGCTGGGGGAGGGCCCACACACTAATATTTGCGTCAACGGCGATAGGCTTCTTCGTGTGGGGTATAATTAACGCGCTGGCGTACTCCGTTTACCCATGAGCCTCTACGGAATAGGAAGCGCTATAATAGTGTTGGACCTGCTGCTGCTTAAGCCCGGCCTCAGGCAGATGATCATATTCCTGGCGGCCTACGCGATCTCTATGATTGGCATTGAAGGCGAGGTGCCCGTGGGGCTGGCGCTCCTAGCGGAGATCATGCCAGTCAGGTGGAGGCAGAAGAGCCTGGTCCTGAGCCCTAACTTTGAGAACATAGGGGCCGCGGCCGGCGCCGCAGCCATATATCTGACTTACTTCCTGGGCCCCCACGCCCCCGTCGTTGACGCATTATCAATAGTAGGCATGGCCGTGGGAGGGCTCGTCGCCGCCATAGTAATTAGACTCATGATGCCAGAGTCCATAAGGTGGCTCACGGCCAAGGGGCTGGCCAACGTAGCGGAGAGGGAGGTGAAGAGGGTCAACTTCACTGAGGACCCCGACGTGAAGGTTGAGGAAGTCAACAGCAGGCTGGGCATGAAGTCAAGGTTCCTGGTGCTCACGTCGTGGAGCATAGCAAACTACCTGACCTGGTCGCTCATGGCGTTTGTGCTGGCGGACTATTACTTCAAGCCACCGCAGCTGTACCTGGTAATGTTCTACGCTAACCTGGGCGCCGCGGCGGCAGGCCTGGTAGTGCCGCTCTTCATAGAGAAAATTAACACCAGGATCTACAGCCTGCTGTCCTTTGCCCTGGCGTCGCTGAGCTTTATACCGGTGCTGCTCTACGTAGCTTTAGGCCTTGATAACGCCGCCGTATTTTATGCCCTGACCTTCACTAACCTGTTCTTCATAACATTTACCTGGTTTGCCAGAACTATATACGAGCCCCTGCTCTTCCCAACGGAGAGGAGGGCCTTCATGGTGGGCTCCTTCAGAGCAGTGGCGATGACTGCTTACAGCGCATCCACCTATGTCACGTACAACTTCTCGGAGCTCGACTTCGCGCTCTACGGACTTATCATGGAGCTCGTTGGGCTGGCTGGGGCCCTGTGGTGGGCCTTCAAGGGCTATGACGTGAGGATGAAGTCCACAGACTCACTGTCCGCCATACCATCAAGGCCGTCCTATAGGCCGCTACCCTGAAAATGAAGTATCGATAATAGATTTTTATAAACTAAATTAATTAGTACATTAGTTTTAAAGGATTCGCCGCCTTGTGCAACACATGGGATACTGCGTTGGAGCTTCCGAGCTACCTGGACCTGTTAGACTACCAGGACGACAGCATAGCAATTAAGGCGTGGAGCGAGGCCGTTAAGAACCTCTCAGCGGACGACGTGAAGGCAAAGGTGACAGCTAACCGGGCGAGGCTACTCTCAATGTTGTCCTCAAGGAGCCTACAGGTCAGGATGGCCGCCTGGCCAATTGCCGTGGCCCTGCTCAAGGAGGGGCTCCTGGGCGAGGGCGACCTGAGGGCCCTGGGCAAGTATTATGTTGAGGCGCTCAGCTCCATAGGCCCTGAGGACTACCTTAAGGCCGCCTTCGTCTCCGTGGCGCCCGAGCTGATATCGAGGGGCGTAATACGTAAGGAGGACGTTAAGGCTGCGAGCGACGCCATATGGAGGCTTGTTGACAGGCTGGGGGCCAGCAACCCTCAGCTAACCCGGGCCGTAGAGGAGCTGCTTAGGGTCGGCGCGCTTTCAAAGAGGAGCTGGTCCAGCGGCGTCAGGGTCCTGAGTGACGACGCCATAATTCTTTAAGGCTCAGCTAAACTTTTTAACCTGTCCTAAATCAGTATAGAGGTAAGCGGGTGATCCTCCAGAGTTGAAACGACGGAAGCCAGGTAAGGTTATGTACGTGGTTCAGGGCTTAGCATTTTTTGTATCCCTGGCCTGGGCGCTGGCAACTCACCACGTCTCCCCAGCCGAGATGGCGGGAACGGTTGGAGCCTCAATGATAGACGACGTGGTCATAGCTGCCGTCCCTCTGCTGATGAGGGCCCTGAAGGCAGCTGGAATAGTCAAAGGCTCAGGCCCTGCCTAAGCTGACGTCCCTCCATATGGAGGCCGCCGCGCTCGTGCCAATTCTAAACTTCGAGGGGTCCGGGGGCCTTCCTGAGGCCTCAAGGAGCTCCTGGACCTGCCTCAGGGTCCTTATGCCTCCAGCCGCCTTTATTCCAAGCGAAGGGTTGTACTTGTTGGTCACCTCAGCCATGAGCCTCACGTTGTCTGCCTGGGCCCCCGGCCTGTTGCCTATTGACGACGCGTACTCCCTGTCCTCGAAGCCCGTGCTCGTCTTTATGAAGTCGGCCCCCGAGGTGGCCACGATCTCGTAGAGCTTAAGCTTCTCATCCCTGGTGGTGTAGGCGTCCTCAACTATGACCTTTATCACGAGGCCCTCGCCGTGGGCCGCCCTGACGACCCTGCTCAGGTCCCTGGAGACCTCGGCCCAGCGGCCTGACTTGACTAACGTGATAGGGGCCACTATGTCTACCTCGTCAGCCCCGTTGGCCGCGGCCCTGGCTATCGCCTCAACCCTGGACTCCGTGTCCATGGCCCCGAAGGGAAAGTCTATGACTGAGCAGACCCTCAGGGCGGCCCCGGAGTCGTCCACGAGGCTCCTCGCAAAGCCCACGTAAACTGGGTTGACGCAGATGGAGTAGCAGCCGAAGCTGATGGCCTCCTGGAACACCTTCCTTACGTCCTCCCTAGTTGAGTACGGCTTAAGGATTGTGTGGTCCACGAGCTTCATAACATCGGCCCCTGAGAGCCCCAAGCCCTTTCCCTCGGGCGCTAGGCTTATTGCCATTATTAAGCCTAAGGTACTCGGTGCGGCGGTTGGAGGACAAGGTAGGTGAGGCTATTAAGCTGCTGAGGGACGAGCTCGGCGACGACAAAGTTATAACTGACCCCAACGTGGTGACGCTGTACTCGAGGGAGCCCGACGGGCTGGCCCACCAGGCCAACGCCGTCGTCTTCCCCTCCACGCCTGGCGAGGTAAGCAGGGTGGTGGCGACCAGCTACTCCTACGAGGTCCCGATATACCCGCAGGGAAGCTCTAGCAGCCTCTCGGGCAACGCTGTGCCCCTGAGGGGAGGGCTTGTGCTGAGCCTTGAGAGGATGTCGTCAATACTCGACGTCAGCCTGGTGGACTCCGTCGTTGACGTTGAGCCCGGGGTCAGGATAGACGACCTGAACGTGGAGCTCTCCAAGGTGGGCTACATGTTCCCGGTTGACCCGGCCAGCCAGGCGGTGGCCACGGTAGGAGGGGCGATAAACAACGGGGCAGGCGGCATGAGGGGGGCAAAGTACGGCACCATGAGGGACTGGGTCAACGGCCTTGAGGTTGTTTTGGCAGACGAGTCAGGCACGAGGCTCTGGCTAGGGTGCCGCACCGTTAAGTGCAGGGAGGGCTACGACCTGGTAAGGCTCATAGTCGGCAGCGAGGGCACGCTGGCCGTCGTGACCAGGGCTGCCCTCAGGATAGCGCCCCTGCCCGAGAAGGTGGTGACGGCGCTCGCCTTCTTTGACGACGTAGGCTCTCTGATGAAGGCTTACATGGCCATTAAGACCAGCAGGGTGCAGCCCTACATAGCCGAGTTCATGGACGCGCCCACCGTTAAGCTGGCCTCGCAGGCCGTGAGCCTGCCCTTTGATGCCAGCGGCAACATGTTCCTGGTGAGCCTTGAGAGCACGCCGGAGAGCTCAGAGAGGCACCTCAGGTGGCTTGAGGGCGTCATGAGGTCCTCGGGGGCCAGGAGCGTCTACACTGCCGACAACGATAAGGAAGCCGAGCCCCTATACCAGCTCAGGAGGTCCCTCTTCCCAGCACAGGTCAACATGTTCAGGAGGCCTGGGAGGCCCTTCCAGCTCTTCATAGAGGACATAGTAGTGCCCCCGTCAAGGGTGCCAGACGCTATAAGGGAGCTCAGGGCCCTTGACGACAAGTACGGCCTGACCTCGTCGCTGGGGGGCCACATTGGTGACGGCAACTTGCACCCAGCCATAGGCTTTGACCCCACAGACCCCGAGTCGACTAAGGTTGCCCTGCAGTGGTTTGACGACGTTGTTGACATAGCGCTGAGGCTGGGAGGGGCCGTAAGCGCGGAGCACGGCATTGGGGTGATAAAGAGGGAGGCGCTCAGGAGGGCGGTGGGCGACAGGCAGCTCGAGCTGATGAGGTCCATCAAGGCGGCCTTTGACCCAAGGGGCATACTTAACCCTGGGAAGCTTTTCTGACCAAAAAGTAGGTTTACCTTGTGAACCTGTAGAGCCCGCTCTGCACCAGGGAGCTCATCTGCAGGGAGTCCTGCTGCCCGTGAGGCGACCTCACTATTCTGGCGGAGCTCCTGTTCTCGTGCCTTACGGTTGACATTTTTCTCTCCCAGCCCAGGTGTACTGTTTCAGCACTTTTAAACAGTTATTCGTATTAATGAATCAGTAAAAATAGACATTGATTGATAATAAAATGTGTACAGCGAGCTGTTCACGTAGTTATAGCCTTGGCCAGGCCCGGCGGCGAGTCTATGGGCAGCCCCCTCTCAAAGCCCACCCTGTATGCAAGGAGCTGAAGCGGCACTACAGCAGCTATTGGGTAAAGCTCGGGCCTCATCGCGCGGGGCGACTGCAGGGCGGCCTGCGTTGAGTCTGAGACCTCTATCACCTTGGCCTCCCTGGCCCTCAGCTCAGACATGACCCTTGAGTAGAGCTCCTCCGCGGCCTCCTCCCTGGGCTTTATGACTATTATTGGGTAGTTGCCGCTTGCCAACACCATGGGGCCGTGCCTGAGCTCGCCGAGCTGAACCCCCTCCGCGTGCAGCATTGCGGCCTCCTTGAGCTTGAGGGCCCCCTCCAGGGCCACGGGGTAAGTTATGCCGCTGCTCACCACGTAGGCGTCCCTGGAGTCCCTCAGCTCCCCCGCTATCTTTGACGCGGCCGCATCTATGGCTGGCATGCCCTCGGCGAGGGACCTGGAGAAGGACCTCACGTCGTTGTAGAGCTCATTTAGCTCCGCCTGCGATAGCCTGCCCGCGGTGAGGCCCACGTGGGCCGCCAGCAGCATGAGGGCCACGAGGGTTGACGTGAACGTCTTAGTTGCTGGCACCGCGAGCTCGGGCCCAGCTCCTATCGGGAGGTAGACGTTGGACTCCAGGGCTAGCCTCGAGCCCAGGACGTTGGTCACCCCAACTATCACCGCCCCCCTCTGCTTGGCCATCTTGACGCTCCTTATGACGTCGCTTGTCTCGCCGCTCTGGCTGACCGCCAGCACGACGGTGCCGGTGCCCACGCTGTCCAGCGCGTAATAGGGGAACTCGGCCGCGCTGATGACGTCTATGCTCATGCCCCCAAGCGACGAGAAGTAGTAGGCAGAGACCATGCCTGCGTGGAGGCTTGTGCCGTTGCCTATTATAAAGGCCCTCCTGGCGCCGTAGAGTATCATGCCCGAGAGCCTCAGGTACTTGTCCATCAGCGAGTGGGTCGTCCTCTCCAGGGCCTCAGGTATCTCGTAGATCTCCTTAAGCATGTAGTGCGGGTAGCCGGCCTTGTCAAGGGAGCCAGGCTCGTACTTGACCCTCTTGGAGGTGAGCTGCTGCACCGGGCTCCCGTCGGCGCTGAAGACGGAGAGCTCGCCTGAGGCTGATATGTAGCCGTAGGAGCCCTCGGGCACTATCACCGCCTCATCGGCGAAGCCGTAGAGGCTGGGCAGGTCGCTGGCCAGGTACAGGCAGTCCTGCCCCCTGCCTATCACCAGGGGCTGGCCGTCCTGCACGAACCAGACCCTCTCGTCACCTGACCTCACGTAGGCCGCCGAGAACGTGCCGCGGAGCGTGCCCAGAAGGTCCCCGGGCCCCTTGCCCTCCTCAAGGAGGTGCGGTATGACCTCCGTGTCCGTGGTGGTCACGAGCCTGTGCCCCCTAGAGGCCAACGACGAGCGGAGCTGCTCGTAGTTGTCTATGACCCCGTCCATTACAACAGCCACCCTGCCGGTGCAGTCAAGTATTGGGTGGGCGTTCTCAATGGTTGGCCACCCCCTGGTGGCGTACCTGGTGTGGCCCAGGGCCACCCGCGAGGTGAACGAGAAGAGCCCAGGGTTCCTGTCGGCGGGGCCCATGGCCTTCTTGACTTCAATTTTATCGTCAAGGAACGCCACGCCGACGCTGTCATAGCCCCTGTAGGTCAGCCTCCTCAGCCCCTCAAGTACCGCTGAGCCATCCCTGGGCGACCTGCAGGCGAACGCGAATATTCCTCCCAAGCTTCCACCAAGTGATCTGGGCCGTGGGAGCTATAAAGGGGGCTAGATCCATGGGCAGCTTGACCCTGAGGCACGCAGTAATATTAACCCCGCACGAGGTCATACCTGAGGGCTTCGTAAGGATAGTCGACGGGGTGGTGACGGGCATCGGTCCTGAGCCAGCGGAGCAGGGGCCTGACGACATCAACGTGAGGGGTCACCTGGTGGCCCCAGGCCTTGTTGATGTACACATACACGGCGCGGGCGGCTACGACGTCATGAGCCTGAAGTCAAGGGACCTGGAGGGGATGGCCAAGTTCCTCGCCTGCAGGGGCGTGACCTCCTTTGTGCCTACCACCGTCAGTCTTCCGCCCGATGACATAAAGAGGGCGTGCGCGGCCCTAATCAGCTTCATGGACTCCAGGCCGAGGGGCGCGGCCAGGGCCCTGGGGCTTCACCTCGAGGGGTCCTACATAAGCCCTGGGAGGCGCGGCGCCCACCTGGCCGAGAACCTCAGGGCCCCGGACCTCGGGGAGCTTAGGGAGCTGCTCGCCTCGTGCAGGGGCGTGATAAGGGAGGTCACCATAGCGCCTGAGCTGCCAGGGGCCATCGACGCTATAAGGCTGCTGTCGTCCAGCGGGGTCACGGTCCAGCTGGGCCACACAGACGCAACTTTCTCTCAGGCCATGGAGGCCCTCAGGGCCGGGGCCACCAAGTTCACGCACCTCTTTGACGCCATGAGGCCCTTCCACCACAGGGAGCCGGGCACTGTGGGGGCCGCGCTGCTCAGCGACGCCTACGTTGAGCTAATAGGGGACCTGGTCCACGTCTCCCCTGAGGCGATACTCCTTGCCTACAGGGCTATCGGACCTCGCAGGCTGGTCCTAGTCTCAGACGCCACGCCGGCGGCCGGGCTGCCCGAGGGCGAGTACTCGTTCTGGGGCCTCAGCGTGGTCTCGAGGGGCGGGGCCGCCTGGATCAGGGGCTCTAACACGTTGGCCGGGAGCGCCTCCACGCTGGAGACCGATATGGCCAACCTCTACAGGGTTGGGATTAACATCGCAGATGCCGTGGGGGCGGCCACCCAGAACCCAGCTATGTCAATAGGAGCACACTTAAAGGAAGGTGTCGGGGAGCTGAGGACTGGCATGAGGGGGACTTGGTGATCCTTGACAAGGAGCTGAAGGTGGTGGCCTCCGTAGTTGACGGCGAGACGGTCTGTGGGAGCCTTTAAGACGCAGGGTTATATAGCGAACTCTTTCCCACGAACGGGGGTGCTAGAGCTGCAGGTGCTCCAGCTCATAGCTCTGACCGTGGCCCTGTCCGCAAGCGGAGCGCTTTCACCTGGGCCCCTTTCTGCCGCGGCGGTGGCCAACGGCGCCAGGCAATCCTGGAGGGCGGGAGTTAAGATGGCCGCGGGCCACATGACCTTTGAGCTGCCCTTCGTGGTTGCGATAGGCCTGGCCGCCTACGAGCTCAGGTGGGCCCTCAGCCTCAGCATAGTTAGGTACGCCCTTGGAGCGGTGCTCGGGGCCTTCATAGTTTACTTCTCCGTGGCCACGGCTACTGACGGCTTGAGGATGCTCAGGGGCGGGGACCCTGAGGTGAGGGCATCGCTTGCCTCAACGCCATACGTCACGGGTCTCGCACTCACGGCCCTTAACCCCTTCTTCCTCCTGTGGTGGCTCACGGTAGGGCTTGTGCTCGTGGAGGCGGCGTCCACGATGGGCCTCGTGGTGGGGTACTCAATAATGTACCCGAGCCACGTGTGGATGGACTACGCCTGGCTCACCCTCCTCTCGGGCCTCGGCCACCAGGGCAGGAGGCTCTCGGTCAGGAGGTACGGCCTCCTCCTTCTGGCCCTCTCAGCCGTCATGCTGGCCGCTGGGGCCTATGCACTGATGGCCCTCGCCTAGGGCCTCCTAGCTATCAGGACCCCCTCCAGCGTGGGCACTACAGCGTACCTCCAGCCCGCGCCGCTGAGCTGCTGGAAGGTCTCGGCCGGGGGCGGGGGCCTTATGGCGTTGTGGAACATGACGAGGCCTCCCCTCTTGAGCTTCCTAAGCATGAGCTCGGCGACCCTGGGGTAGAGGCTCACGTGGACATCAACAAAGGCCGTGTCTATGCTCTCATCATCGACTCCCTCAAGCACGTTGACCGCGTTGCCCTCAATAAACGACACCTTGACCTTCTCGAGCTTGATGTCCCTGAAGAACTCCTGGGCAGCCTTGACCCTGTCGCCCCTTAGCTCGACGGCGACGACGTCGCACTCGCCTGAGCACGAGTCCTCGAGGGCCTTAGATATCCAGAGCGTCGAGTACCCCATGGCCGAGCCCAGGTCAAGGACCTTGGCTCCAGAGGCCCCGCTCAGGTGAGTGAAGAGGGCGGAGTAGATTACGAGGCCGTCATCAAAGTCTATCCTGCTGACGCCGGCTGAGTCCGAGTCCAGCCTGAGCTTCAGCTCCAGGTCCCTGAAGTCGCTCTCCCTCAAGCAGTTACCCCAGGGCTCAGTGGGGCATTACTAATTTAAGGTAACTCCTTTTGAAACAAAATATTTTCTAATTTAAAACGTAATGGAGAGGCTTAGGATTTGCACACGAATTGCACATAATTTTGGAAAGGTGATTTTAATTTTAACCTAGCCTAAACTCCTTGAGGCGAGAACGTGGACGTAAAGCTAGTGGGCCTCTCGGTGCTGGTCATCGTGCTAGTGGTAGTCGCCGGTGCCCTGGGCGTCATGTACTCATCGCTTGCCTCGAAGTACTCAAGTCTAAAGTCGAGCTACTCCTCACTCAAGGGCAGCTACTCCAGCCTAAACACGAGCTACACAACCCTCAGCGCAGCTACTCCTCACTCAAGGGCGAGTACTCCTCGCTGCAGAACATGTACTCAGCCCTTGAGAGCATGTACAAGAACCAGCAGGCTGACGTAGTTCTGGCCGCAGCCATGAGTCACTGGAACGACATAGCGATAGAGAGCGCCCCGCTCGTGATAGCTGAGTACGCGCCCAATGCAACGCTCGACTGGGTAGGAGGCCCCCTGAGCGGCGTGTACACAGGAATCTCAGCCATTAACGCCACCTGGACAAGGTTCGACAACATGTACGAGTACGTTGTCTGGTACGCCCTCGTGCTGCCGACGGTGCAGGTCAAGGGTGACATGGCCATGGTGAAGGCCTCGCTGCAGTTCGTGGTGTTCCCGTACCCGACGGCGTCCAACCCGCATCCCGTTGAGCTGGTGCTGAACGTGACCGAGATACTCTATTACAACTACAACGCGACCGCCATGCAGTGGCAGATAGTCAACGAGTACTGGATAGTGCACCCGCTGTCGATATCTGACGTGGCCCCAGACTACTCGCCAGGCCAGTACCAGGGCTGAGGGGCCCAGCTTGGCCTGCCTAAACATAAAAGCTGGACCTTTTTTGTTCAATCCGCTTATTTACTCAGGCTTACGTATGACCTCCTGGGAAACCTATGAATGCCTGAGAGGGGCCTCAGCTTTCGAGACAAGGACCACCTGCTCTGGTGGCTCTTCATCGGCTCAAGGGGAGATGAGGCTGAGGATCGTGGAGCTGCTCGCCAAGGGGCCGGCCAACGCGAACCAGATAGCTGAGGCCCTGGGCGTCAACTACAGGACCGTCAGGCACCACCTGGAGCTCCTTGTGGAGTCCGGCCTGGTCATGACGGAGGGCCCCAGGTACGGGCAGCTCTACTACCTAATTGAAGGACATGCTTGAGTCCCTGGGAAGGGTTAAGGAAATGGTCAAGGAGGGGAGGCTCAGGTGGCGATGACCCTCATGTCATTCTGGAGCCTTGAGATAGCGGTCTCGGTAGTTGGCCTTGCGCTGGCTGCCTACGTGTTCTCATTTTACTACGGCTCGGGCGTCAGGAGAACCTCCATAGGGAGGAAGCTGACAGCGGCCGTTGGCGTGTTCACGGCTCAGATGCTGGTCACCATAGCCCTGTCGCTCTACCTTGCCAGGAGGTTCTCCGCCGACGTGGCGGTGCCTATGCTGGTGATAACGGCTCTGGAGGTGGTCGGGCTAACCCTTATCACTCTGGCCGTCAGGGAGTGACCTCCCCTTAGCTATGTCCTTAAGCTTCTCCTCGTCCCAGTCCGGGTGGAGCGCGAGCAGGGCCTTCACCTCGTCCTCGGCCTCCCTGGCCGCCGACCTGGCAGGGTAAAGGACGACGACTGCAGTGAGGAGCAGGGCTACGAGGGCCTGGCCCTTCAACGAGCGGACGAAGTAGAGGGCCTCCTGGGCGAACACCTGCAGTGGGGGTCTCAGCCAGAGGAACTCGACAAGGTAGGCGTCCGTGCTGTTAATAAGGAGCTTCAGAGCGTTGGAGTTGTCGGCCTGGGAGAGGAGCTCGCCTGAGGCTATGTAGGGGTCAGAGATAACTATCAGCTCCCCGGCTCCAACCTGCTGGTAGGCCGCAACCACGTAGGATCTGTCTCCACTCAGCGTGCCGTTAACAAGGACGCTTGAGTTCGGGGGCGACTCCATGAGGGGCTGGGCCCCAGGGCCAAGCTCAAGGGGTGAGGCGTTGAAGAGCACCACCGTGAGGTTCCTGAAGGCGGCCAGCGGCGCCAGCGGGGTTCCAGAGTTAATTGAGGGGTTAACTATTACTCCATCAGCGACGGTTATGCTGGAGTTCAAGGATCTGAGGAGCTCGTTGACGCCGGCGCCCGAGCCTATCACTACGACCTTCCCGCCCATGCTTAGGAACTCCCTGAGCGAGGAGGCCTCGCCTGCTGTGGGCTTAAGCTCGGGGTCCACAACTATCGCAACGTTTGCCCTGCCGCTGAAGAGGCTGCCCGGCTGGGGGGCAGGGACCAGGTTAACGACGCGGGCCAGCGATGACCCAGGCTGCTGCCCCCACGAGGCCCCTATGGCCAGCCCCACCACGGCTGCCAGGACAAGGCCGAGGGCCATGTAACCCAGCGGCAGCCTGTGCTTCACAGGCCCTCAGACCTCCTCAGCTCGTCAACTAGCCTCCTAATTCTGTTAATGGCGGCCTCATCCCTTAGCCCGCCGTAGGCCACCCTCTCCATGAGGTCCGCGAGCGCTGAGAGCTTATCCGCCAGCTCCCTCCTCCTTGAGGCTATCATGTTGCTAAGCTCCCTGACGGTAGTTGACGGCAGCACTGGCACGCCGAGCCTGTTGCCCATTCTTGCCAGGAGGTCCCAGGCGTCGCTAAGCGCGCCTGCAGGGGCAGGCCATCTGGGCAGGCCCAGCCGTGGGAGCCTGCGACGCCTGTACGACACGTAAAGCAGGGCCGCCGCGGCCGCTATGGGGACCTCCGCGGGTACCGCAAGTAACCTTATTGTTTGAGAGTAGGGGGAGAAGGTAGCGTTAACCGGGTACATGGCTATGTCAGCCGTGTAGGTGAGCTGTGGCTGCGGCAGCGGGAGCACTACGATAAAAGCGCCCCTGGGCACTGCGGCTTGCGCCGTGTGATTCTCAAGGCTTACGCTCAGCCTTGAGGGCGCCGGCGATGTTCCGGAGATGACCAGCAGGCCCGGGGAGAGCGCCCACGCAGTTAGCTTGCTTGGCCTATCGGGCGGCCTGTATACATAGACCTCCGCCGTGGCCGACGAGGGGCCGCAGCTGCCGTAAGGAGAAGCCGTTACTGTGACGTTATTGTAGCCTGAGAGCCCCGGAGGCACTGTTAAGTTAGCGGCCGCAGTGCCATTACTTATAACGCCCCCGAGGCTCAGGGCGCCTATGGTAATCGTGTAGCTGGGGCTGCACGTGACGTTGGAGTACCTTATGTGAACAGAAATGGTCTGACCGGGCATTACTATGGATGGGCTCACAGTGACGTTAAGGTGCGTCGGAACGAAGCTGAGCTGCCCGCACACATACGATGTTAAGCTCCTGTTTATTATCAGGGCTTCAGTTGAGATCGCCCTGGCGTAGACGCACTCGACGCCAGAGGCATTGTACACAGGCTGTAGCTCGACGCTGAAGTAGCCCGAGGAATTTGACATGACTAGCACGCTGGTATCGCCTACCCCCACCTCCACTGGCACGTTGCCGAGCGGCGAGGACCCGTTCACGAGAACTGTACCGTTTACATAGAACTTCTGGCCCAGCTCGTAGTGGCCTGGGGCCCTGAGGCTTACCGTTACGAGGCCATTAACTTTTCTGGCCACGGAAAGCCGTATTATCTTAAGTTCAAGGTAGTCCTCCTCCGTGAAGAGGCCCGTCACGCCTAAGGCTCTCTGGACCAGGTGCATGGCGCCTTGGTATACCTGGGGGCCCAGCTCGGCCTGCTCCACGTAGATGTACGACATGAGTGAATAGATGGTGGCATTCGCCCTGGCCAAGTACTGAAGGGACAAGTTTGCGTAGTATGCGGCTAGCGCATAGTCGCCCTTACTATAGTAGCTCTGAGACAGCAGGTAGTAGCCTCCTCCCTCCCTGGTTAAGTTGGTAGCCTCCGCGATCTGATTAAGCAGGGGCGTGAGCTGGGGAACTGACGCCAGCTCTCTGTAGGCCGTTTCGATAGTTGACTCCACCTGTGACGGCGTTGAAGCTGAGGAGAGGTTACTTATGAACTCTTCTGAGATGACGGCAAGGGGCGCTATGTAATACTGAAGCTGGGGCAGCTTAACCTGGTTAAAGCCCTGGACAAGCCTAGACCTCTCCCATGAATAGTAACCGATAGAGGCCACTATTATGCTCCCTACTATCGCCAGGGCAACAGCAAGCGCTAAGGCCTGCTTAAGGTACAAGTCCTACCACCTTGAGGGCACTGTAAAGTATGAATGCAGCTGTCACGACGACAGCTATGGCCATCACGTGCCTGTACCCTCTGGGCTTGGCGTACCAGGCCGCAGGTAAATAGCTTAGGGAGTAGAGCCCCAGGTAGACGCCCAGCGACTTTTCGCCCCCAGTTACCAAGGCAAGCCCTATGGCAGCAGTTATGAAGAAGACATATATCAGGAACGCCTCGCTTCTGTCCACTGCTATCAGGCCCCCAGAAGCTTGAGCTCAACGGCCCAGCCGTCCTGCGTCCTGTAGGAGTCGACGACCGCAACTGGAACTCCCTTAAGGGAGGCCACGGCCGCGGCCCCAAGCAGAAGCGGAAGGGTTCCTGCCCTGTTCAGCCTGGGCAAGTAGTCTATGACGGGGTCCACGGCCTCAAGCCTAATCACGCCATCCCTCTCCTCAAGCCTAATGGCCCTGGCCATCTCGGACCTCTCCACAACCACCTCCCTGAGGGCAGACTCCATGTCAGTGGAGCTCAGCGGGAACGGCGAGGGCAGGAAGGCTAGCACCCCCCTCTGCCCTGCAGGCGACGGGAACAGGCCCTGCGGCGCGCTTCTTAAGGCCCTGGCCACGGCCTCGGGGTCCGCGTCCTCGCTGAGGGGTATGAAGGCCGCGCACCTCCCCCCAACGGGGGCATCACTACGGCCCTCCCCCTGGCGTCGGCCTCCTCGAGAAGCGCTTCTATGTTAACGCCCAGCGCTGAGAGCATGGACCTGAGCTGCGGCGGCTGCGGCCTCGGCGAGTCGCCGATAGCTATAGCGCTCAGGCCAGCGATGGCGAAGCCTACCATGGAGAACGCCAGGGGCCTGTAGCCCAGCGAGAAGTATGCTATAAGCCCCAGCGCCGCGGCGAAGGCCGTGGTGGCGTAGCCCAGCTCCCTGATGGCCACACAGAGCCCCAGTGGAGGGCTGCTAACGCCATTATTAAAATGCACGTCAGCCCCTCCTCAGGGACTCCTCGTAGCTGGCCCTCCTGGCCGCTGCTATTAGTATCAGCGCTACGGAGAGGCCGTCCACAGAAATTAACGTAGTGTTGACCGTCAGGTCTACGCCTACGGTGACCAGGGTTATCCCTATGAGGGGCAGCATGGACAGGCTCATGGCTATGGCCAGGGCTGCCTCGTCGAATCCCTTCCACTTCCACTCGGGGTACAGGGCCCTCACGAGGGCCAGGCCGGGTATATAGAAGAGGGAAGGCGCGCCCATGGCTACCTTTATGAACTCAAGCTGCACGGGCGAGTGGGGCACGAGGAGGGCAGCTATAACGCCAAGGGCCACCCCCAGGAGGGCCAGCCAGGCCCACCAAGAGGCGGGGCTCAGCATGTAAGCTGCAAAGCCCCTGCCCTCGCCCCTGAGGTCTATTTCGCCTGACTCCCTCATGGACCACAGGGCCCTGGCGACCTCCTCACTGTAGCCCATGGAGCTGGCTATCTCCCAGACGTAAAGCGAGCCTCCCCCCTCCCTGACGGCCCTCCTTATGGCCTCCTCGCTCAACTCTGCCCAGGGCAGAGGGCTTGGGCGCGCTTAATACCTTAACGTAAAGCGTTTTACTTCGATTAAGGACCCACCTGCTTCAGGGGAGCCATGGAGCCCATAAAGGCCAAGAGACTCGGCAGGGAGTCCACGGACGGCGTCTACTACTTTGACTTCAGCAGCGGCTACTGGGTCATGATGGAGGAGTCGGCCTCGCCGCTCGTCCCCAAGGAGAGGTACTCCCTCGTCTACTTTGACAACACCCTGTGCCCCGTCTGCAGGAGGTACGACCTGCACTGGTACCCGTTCGTTGAGTCAAACCTAGATAGGCTCAGGGGCTTCGGGCTTTACGTGGTGCTCTGCGACTGGTTCACGCAGCAGTGCACCTCGGCCAGGGGGGCCATGACATTCATAGAGTACAACGTGAGGGCGTCGCCTACGACAATGTTAATGCTGAGCGACGGCTCAAAGGTGATCTACACGGAGAGGTACGAGGGCCTGCTCACCGAGAGGGACCTGAACAACATAGTCTTCACGTTCCCGGAGAGGGCTGAGAGGGCGGCCAGGGGCGAGAGGGTCGAGAGGCCCTTAACGGAGGAGGAGATGATAGAACAGCTATCAAAGACCCTCGCGCAGGGAGGCGCGGGGACGAAGCCTTAGCGCTATATCCCTTCATGGCAGCACGGCTTAGGTCAAGCCCTGGAGACCTTATTAAAGGGCTTTTATCCTGCGCCCCCACATACCCCTTGAGGCAAGAGGGTAGCCAAGCCACAGCCCTCTTAGGAGAGAAGAGGTGTGACGCGAGGTGTTGAAGTACCTCATAAGGGCGTCATTTGAAGTCGACGGAAGGGTGGAGAAGCACGACATAATAGGTGCGGTCTTCGGGCAGACGGAGGGGCTCCTGGGCTCTGAGTTCAACCTAGAGGAGCTCCAGAACAAGGATAAGATAGGCAGGGTTCACATAGACCTGAAGTACCAGGGCACCAAGACCGTGGGCGAGATACAGATACCCAGCAACCTTGACAGGGTCGAGACCGTCCTGCTTGCAGCCATGATAGAGACCGTGGACAAGGTAGGCCCATACACCGCCAGGATAACGGTGGAGTCCATAGAGGACCTGAGGGCTGAGAAGCTGAAGTGGATAGTGCAGAGGGCCAGGGAGCTGCTGCAGACAGTCAAGGAGCAGGAGCCGGACATAAAGGAGATCATAAGGGAGGTCACGCAGAAGATAGAGGCGCAGCCCAAGGTAATAGAGTACGGCGAGGACAAGCTCCCGGCCGGGCCGGACGTTGAGAAGTCGGACACCATAATAATAGTCGAGGGCAGGGCCGACGTAATAAACCTGGGCCGCTACGGCTACACCAACACCATAGCCATAGGGGGAGCCAAGGAGAGGGTGCCCAAGACCATAATTGACCTGGCCAAGGGCAAGAAGGTCATACTGTTCGTTGACGGCGACAGAGGCGGAGAGATGATAATGAGGACCGTGCTGAGCCAGATGCACGTCGACTACGTGGCCAGGGCCCCTAAGGGCATGGAAGTGGAGCAGCTGACGGGGAAGGAGGTGGCCAGGGCCCTGGCCCAGATGGTGCCAGCCGAGGAGATTATGAAGCAGCTCGGCATGGCTCCAGCCCAGGCTGCCCAGCAGGTCCAGCAGCCTCAGCCACCCGCTGAGGCGGCGGCCCAGCAGGAGCAGCAGGCTGTTGTCCAGCCCCCCGCGGCCCAGCCTCCTCAGCAGCCCCAGGCTGAGGCCCAGGCAGCGGCTCAGGGGGCTCAGCCACAACAGGCTGAGGTAGCCCAACAGCAGCAGGCCGGCGTCACGTCGCTGATAATGCCCAAGCAGGTCCTCGACAGCATGAAGGAGCTCAAGGGGACCCTGGAGGCGGTCGCCTACGACAGGTCGTGGAACGAGGTCGCCAGGCTCAAGGTTAAGGACCTGTTCAACTGGATACAGCAGGTGGAGCCAGGCAAGGTCTACGCCGTGGTCTTTGACGGGATAATAACGCAGAGGCTCATCGACGCCGCCTCCGAGAAGGGCGTGGCCCTGCTCATAGGGGCCAGGATAGGGAGCAAGGTGTCGTCGAGGAAGGGCGACGTGGTCTTCATGACTTTCAGCGACATCATGTGAGCCAGGGCCCCTCCCCCTCTTTCTTTTTGCCGCTTACTTCTTGTTTATGTAGTCGAAGAGCGAGGCCTGCCTGCCGCCCGCCTTGAGCTCCCTCTCGCTGATGCCAAAGAAGCTGAGTATCCTGAGGGCAGCCGGCACTATCTGCTTGTCTATGTAGTAGTTAACATCTATGTCCTGCGGCTTCACCAGGAAGTAGGGCCTGGCCCTCCTGCTCAGCGGCCCGTCGCCCTTAACAATTACGTAGCCTATCTTTGAGCCGACGTCGACCTTGAAGCCCAGCTTCTCCATCATCTTAGCCACGTACACGTGCGGCGCCTCGGCCTCGTACTTGTCAACGCTCTTGGTCAGGGTCTTCCATATTATGAGCTTCTCCACCTCCACCTTGCCGTTCCTGAGGTCATTTATGACCTGCCTCACGTAGTCCACGGCCTTCCTCACGTCGTCGCTCCTGAGAACTATCTCCGCCACCTTGGCCTGGGTGTCCTTGGCCAGGTCGCTCCAGTCGCCCCTGACGGCCTCAAAGCCAACTATGTCTATCTTGCCCTCCGGCGTGAGGCCCGCGTACCTCTTCTTTGCCTCAGTGAAGAAGACCCTGCTGTAAACCTTGTCTATCTTTATGTCAAACTCAAGGCCCTTGGTTATGCCCTCTATGACCTTCTCAACCTTCTCCGGGTCGTTCTCAACGAAGAGGCTGTCCGTGTCGCCGTAGTAGACCTTGAGCCCGAGGGACCTGGCCAGGGAGGCGGCCCTGGTGATGAGGTCCCTGCCCCACGCGGTCACGGACTCGGCGCACTGCCTACAGTACCACCTTGCCCCTGCCCAGCCCATGTAGCCGTAGCTGGCGTTGGCGAGCACCTTTATGGCCCTCTGCCTCTCGTTGAGGAGCCTGTACTGCGGGCTCCCCTCGGGGTACTTCTTCATGGCCGCCTTGACCTCAGCCCTCCACTTCAGGAACCTCTCCAGGACCCTCTTGAAGAACGCGTCCCTGTCGGCGCAGAACCTGTGCCTGACCCCGGGCGCCTCGTTTACCCTCTCGCAGGCCTCCCCCTCCTTGAGCAGGGTGTCAGGGCCGACGTTGTACTTAACCATTATGCTCGGGTACATGCTGGCAAAGTCAAGGACTGCCACGTTGTGGTGAATCCCCGGCTTGGGCTCTAGCACGATGGCGCCCGTGTACGTCTCTAGCTCCCTGGTCTCCTCCTCGGCCCTGTTGGGCACCAGCTCCCCCAGCTTCCTGGCCTCCCTCATGAACCTCATCTCAAGCCTGAAGGCCACGCTGGCGGCGGCCACCTGGTCAAGGGGCAGGCCGCTTATCTGGCTCAGCTGCGCCCCGAAGGGCAGGAACTGGTAGGCGAGGCCAAGGGTTGACGTCACGTCGTCCATGTTGTATGCTAGCAGGGTCTTCCTCTTCTCCGGGTCGTCCCAGTACTCGGCTATCCTCCACCAGTCGACGTTGACCCTCTTGTCCTTAGGCATAACGCCAAGGTAGTCCGCGACCTCGTCAAGGGTCTTGACCTTGACCTCCTCTATCTCCTCAGCGAAGTTATAGAGGTCGACGTTAAGCCTCCCTTGCAAGGAGATGTGCCCGAAGACGCTGGGGTTGGGCTCGGCGCCCCTCTTCCTGCCCACCTCAAGCTTGACGCCGTTTACCTTGGCCCTCTCCAGGAGGTAGGGCCAGTCGAAGGAGTTCTGGTTGTAGCCAACTATTATGTCTGGGTCCTTCCTCCTTACGACGTCGACGAACTTCTGTATGAGCTCCTTGTCGGAGTGCCCCGCGGCCTCGAGCTGCAGCCTCTCGCCGTCGTTAAAGGCCACCCCTATGATAATGACCGGGTCCTTTGAGGGGTTGGGCGAGCCCTGCGGGTTGTATGCCTCGATGTCAAACGCCATTATCCTGAGGCCGTCGAGCGGGTCGACGTCGGCCATGGAGGGCTCCTCTGACGGCCTGCCTGCTAGCCTGTAAGCGCCGTCCGCAATTATGTCGCTCCTGCTGATGGGCTCCGCGTCGGCGACGTACCACCTCATCGGGTACAGGTTCAGGTCTATCAGGTACCTCATGGAGAACCTCACGTCGGCCTCAAGGACCTCAGCTACCCCCGGGAGCTTGGCGGCGAGGTCGCGGTACTCCCTCACGCTCTCAGGTATGAGCGTCGTCACCTTGAGCGCGGTCACGGGCCTTCCAAAGTACTTCATGTCGACCTTCTCAACGGAGGTCACGGGGCTCCTGGGCCTCGAGAGCCTCCTCAGCTCCTCGGCAAGCTTGTCCAGGTTAGCGCCGTCCTGAGGCAGTACGTAGAAGTAAGGCCTGAAGGTATCGTCCAGGAGCAGGAGCCTCCTGCCCTTGACGTCCCTGGCCCAGATCTCTATTACAGGCCTCCCGCCCTCTACCGAGTAGCTCACGTCAAGGAGCTGAAACGTCAGCCTCTCGGCCACCAGCTGCACCAGGCTAACAGGGGCGACCGAAGGCTTAAGCCCTTGCTCTTCAGAGCGACGCGGCTATCGCTATAAGCCCTGAGGCCACGACGAGGGCTGACATGACCCAGTAGGCGACCGCCCTCGCGCCCCTGAGCCTGGCGCTCCCCATGATGTCCTCCCTGGAGGCTATCCTGCCAAGCATGTAGAGCAGTGGCGCCAGTATTATAGTGAAGGCCGCCATGAGGTCGAGTATCAGGTTGACGAGGTCGCTCAGCGAGAGGGCCACTATCACGAGCGCTGGGGCGCTCTCAAGCACGTAGGTCAGCCTGTAGGCCAGGGTTCCCCTCTTAAAGTCGACTGCCTCGAGGAAGCCCCAGGCGGAGCCGAGGGATATGACTACCAGGGCCAGGAAGCCCGAGGCCATGAAGCCGACGCCCATTATGTACCTGCTCGCCAGGCCCAGGGGCTCCAGGGCGCTGGCCAAGGCGTTGGCGTCAAGCGCGGCCCCAGCCCTGTTGCCCAGGAATATGCCAACGAAGACAGTGGCAACCATGAGGAGCTCTGACACGATGGCGCCGACCAGGGTCTCAAGCCTCTCCGGCCTCAGCTCCTCAGGCCTAAGCCCCTTCCTGACGTCAGCGCCTGAGTGGAAGAAGAGCATCCACGGCATTATCACGGAGCCCACGCTGGCGGCTAACATGTAGTCAAAGCCTGGCCTCCAGAGGGGCCAGGGGCTGAGCAGGGCGTTGCCGATCCTACCTGGGTCAGGCCTCGTGACTAGGGCCGTGTAGAGCAGCGCCGCAACCAGCAGGAAGCTAATCGGAAGCAGGAAGGACTCGGCGTGCCTGTACCTGCCGCTCCATGCCACTGCCACGTGTATCGCAAAGACCGCCAGCAGGCCGGGGAGGACGGGGAGGCCCAGGAGCTTAAGGCCAACCGCGATCCCTGCGTACTCCGCCACGTACTCCATGATGTCGGCGACCGCCATGGGGATTGACGCCAGCTGGGCCGTCCTTCGGCCGTAGAGCCTCTTTATGGCCGTGCCCAGCCCCATGCCTGAGACCGTCCCAAGGGTGCCCGCGGCGTCCTGAATTACAAAGAGGGGCACCGTTAGCGCCAGCATGACGCTGACCATTATGTAGCCCCAGGCCGCCCCGACCTGGAAGCCGGTGACTATAGAGGCCACGTCAACGTCTGCCATCATTACAAGCCACGCTGGCCCGAACGTCCTAAGTGAGTCCTTTAACTCCCTGCTCAGCCTGCCGACGTCCATCTTCAGCTCTAGGCTTTTTAGTTGACCTGAGGCTTTTTTAAGTGTGCCTAATTTTTAAGGTTATTTAACTAATATCGGTTATCCGAAGTAAGCGGTAAATTAAGGCCCTCCAGCTGTCAACTGGTCAGGCCTTGAAGGGCGCCATAGTGGCCCTTGAGGGGATAGATGGCAGCGGCATAACAACGCACGCGAGGCTGCTGGCCCAGAGGCTCTCATCGATGGGCTACAGGACAATATATACTAAGGAGCCCACCGAGGGCCCCGTGGGGCAGGTCATAAGGCAGCTCCTGGCCCAGGGGAGGCCTGAGCCGAGGCTCGCGGCGCTGCTCTTCGCCGCCGACAGGTCGTGGCACCTCTGCTGCGACCCCTCCCTGCCGGGGGGCGTCATGGGGGCGCTGGAGCGGGGCTACGTGGTTGTTATGGACAGGTACAAGTACAGCTCCATAGCGTACCAGGGGGCCTCCGGCGCCGACCCGGACTGGCTCTGGGAGGTGAACAGCTTCGCCCCGGAGGCTGACCTCCTGATATTCATAGATGTCCCCGTTGAGGTTGCCCTGTCCAGGGTGGCCAAGAGGCAGAGGAGGGAGGGCTACGAGGTCGAGGGGTTCCTCAGGAGGGCCAAGGAGGAGTTTTACAAGGTCCTGGCCCAGGCCGAGGCCAGGGGCGTGGCCGTGGTCAGGCTGAGCCAGGTAAAGGACGACAGGCCCCTCAGCGTAGACGAGTTCTCCTCACTAGTCCTGGGGGAGGCCCTCAGGTTCCTTAAGACATTAAGGTAAGGCGTGCTGGGAAACGCTTAAAACTTAGACAAATAGCAGATCCACTGGACGGTGAAAGTATATGGCCAGGGATAAGGTCACCGGCGCGGCGCTGCTGATAATCTCTGTTTTCATAATAATAATATACAACGTTGCCATGTGGTACCCGCCGCTCTCCAGCATGGCCGCGTCGTTCCTGCTGAAGCTCACGGACTCAATAATAGTCATAGTGGTGCTCGCAATACTCGCGTGGATAGGCTACACGCTCGTCACGACCCCTCCGCCTAAGCCCATAGAGGAGATAGAGAAGGAGCTAGAGAGCGAGCTCAAGAGCCTGACCTCGCAGCAGGGGAGCTCGTCCTCCAGCTCGGGCAGCGGCAAGAACGGCGAGCATTCTTAATCAAAAAAGATCATTCAAGGAGTTTTATTAGCGTCAGCCGCTAGGAGCCCCTGGGTGGTGTTTTGAAGGGCAGGGAGTCCTTGAGCAGGGCTGAAGCCATAGTCATAATTGTTATAGCAGTGGCCGCGGTGGCCGGGGCCGCTTACGTGATCAGGCAGTCGCAGTTTCACAGCGGCGCTCCAAAGGCCTCCCAGGTAAGCTCGTCAACTACAACGTCGTCGGGTCCCCTGACGCTGAGCGACACAGAGTCCCTGAACTCCAGCTGGATAATATCGCTGGGCCCCCTCAACTCGTCAAAGGTCATAGTTGTGGTCTACGACCCCGAGTGCCCCTACTGCTCCCTTGAGCTCAACGCCACCCTGCCATTCCTCTACTACGTCTCTGAGAACACCAGCCAGGCCAGGGTGATATTTCTCGGGCTTCCGATACACGAGTACTCTGTCCAGATGCTAGAAATTCTCTACGAGGTGTATCACCTCTACGGTCCTGTGGCATTCGTAAAGCTGCTTGACGCCAACTACGCCTACTACACGAGGAACATAGAGCTGTACCTGAACCACGAGACTGACCAGCTCGTCATACCTACCAACTACACCCTAATATACATGGCCGACGCCCTGGGCTACAACGTAACCCAACAGGAGTCGGAGGCCTGGTACCCGGCGGTCGAGGGAGTTGCGAACTTACTTCTGTCGCACAACATAAGCGCCGCGCCGGCCCTGCTTGCCTTTAACGGGGCCGGCGCGCCCGTGTACTATGAGGTCGGCCTGGAGCAGCCCCTGTATATAGAGGGCAACCTCACGGAGAGGCTTGGCCTGCAGGTGCCCGGGCTTGGCTGACTGTGACCTCAGCGAGGTCAGGGTCCCCTGGGGGAGGTACCTGGTGGCGATCTGCGAGGGCCACGTGGATGACAACGAGCTCGAGAGGGCGTCAACGGAGCAGGGCCTCAAGGCGTTGGTCCTGAGGCTCGCCAGGAGGCCCGACCCATGCGAGGCGGCCCTCTACCTGGCCTACTCCAGGGAGGACGCGGACCAGGGCAGGGTGAGGCTAAGGAAGCAGCACCTACAGGCCCTCCTGTATGCCACCAGGTCGAGGCAGCTCTCTGAGGCCCTGAGCCTGTCGAAGGGGGGCAGCATCATCGTGGTAGTCTCGGGCGACCCCTCAAGGCTTGAGGGCGTGGCCTCGAGGCTCGGCCTGAGCCTGGGCAACGTTAAGGAGGCGAACTGCGACCCCTCGTCGCTTCAGGACCTGAACTCCTTCAGGCTTCAGCTGCTGCTCGGCTGATCGCGGGTCGAAAGCGGTCCCAGCCCCCTTGGCCTGCGGCGACGGGGCTCCTCGCCGGCAGAGAATTTGAGCCCCGAGTGCAAGGTGCTCCGTGGCCCGATGATTGGGTGGACCGCTGCTGAGCGGTGAGGATGGAATCCAAGGCTATGAGGGCCTCTTGGGCCTCACGAACTCTATTATCCCGGTGTAGTCCAGGTCCCCCATCCCGTGGGCCTCAGCGCTCTTGTAAAGCCTAGCAGCCGCCGAAGTCACGGCCGCCGGCAGCCCGACGTCAAACGAAGCCCTGCTGGCGTATTCGAGGTCCTTGGCCGCCAGCGAGAGCCTGAAGTGAAGCTGCGAGCCCGAGAGCATCCTGTCTATGTACTTCTCGGCCACCCCCGCGAAGGCGGTTCTCCTCATAACTTCCTTCAGCTTCTCAGGGCCAACGCCGTAGGCCTCGGCGAGGGATATTGCCTCGGCAAGCGACGACATGGTCGTTATCAGCACAGAGTTGTAGGCGAGCTTAAGCGCCATGGCTGAGCCCGGGCCGCCGCCCACCTCCATCAGCTCCCCGGCGGCGCTGAGGACGCCCCTTGAGAGCCTGACGCAGCCCTGGTCCCCTGCC
Organism: Acidilobus sp.; assembly: GCF_049973875.1. Lineage (NCBI taxonomy): Archaea > Thermoproteati > Thermoproteota > Thermoprotei > Acidilobales > Acidilobaceae > Acidilobus > Acidilobus sp. Next base: position 26,650 of record NZ_JBMFJI010000007.1, on the reverse strand, counting down.
ACAAGGAAGAGGGCGCTCCCCCTCTCCAGGTCGTTGGCCCCGCCGACGACGGGGGCCTCGACGTAACATATGCCAAGCCCTGCGAAGTGCTCTGCCAGCGCCCTGCTGGTGTTAGGTGTTATGGTAGAGGAGTTTATGAAGAGGAGGCCGTCGGCCCTCCTCATGTCAGTGGCAACCGATATCATCGCGTTGTCGTCAGAGAGGAAGGCTATGGCCGCGTCAGCGGCCTCCACGGCCCTCCACGGGGAGCCGAAGGCCTGGCCCCCTGCCCGCTTGGCAAGGTCCTCCGCCTTCTCCCTGGTCCTGTCCCACACGTGCACCTGGAAGCCCTGGGAGCTGAGCCTCATGGCCATGGCTGAGCCCATGAGGCCGGCCCCTAAGACCGCGACCTTCACCTAAGCCACCGAAGTATTTAGCTTCAGGGGACTATTTCTGCCTGCGCAGGGAGGTCGGAAGCACAGCCTTGCCTGAAAGGATCTGTCCCATGTGCGGCAGGAGCAGCAGGGAGGTGGAGTTCATAGGCAGCCTCTGCAAGGACTGCTTCGTTAAGAAGTACGGCATCGCGAGGCTGCCGGAGCAGGTGGAGGTAACGTACTGCACGTCCTGCCACGCCCACAGGACCTCGGGCAGGTGGTCTGACCCGTACCAGAGCCTGGAGGAGTCGCTCACTGACTACTTGGAGGCGTACCTTGCCAACAAGGTTAAGCCCGTGGAGCCCCTGGAGAGCGTAGGCATAGACGGCGTGAGGCTGGAGCTGCAGGGGGGCACGGCGACCGCCTACGTTGACCTAGAGGGAAGCTATGGTGACGTCAAAGTTAAGGGGACAGCGGTCGTCAAGGTGATGCTTAAGCCGACCCTGTGCCCCGTGTGCTCCTCAAGGAAGACGGGCGAGGGCTACACGGCTGTGGTGCAGCTGAGGTCATACCCAAGATCCATCAGCAAGGTCAAGCACTTGAGCGAAAGGGTGCAGAGGATAGTGGCCTCGATAGGTGACGACATAGTCAAGGTTGAGGAGCGCAAGGAGGGCCTCGACGTGTACGTCAGGGAGCACTCGGCCGCCAGGGTGCTCGCGACGAGGCTCAGATCTGAGTTCAACGCCAAGGTCATAGAGACCTACAAGGGGAGGGGCGACAGGCTGAAGCTCTACGTCTCCGTGAGGCTGGCCACTGTGTCCCCGGGGGACGTGCTTGAAGTGGACGGAACGCCCTACTTCTACATGGGGGACAGCCAGAACGGCCTGCTGCTGATAAACCTTGAGACGGGCAAGAGGGCTGTCATGACCCCTGATGAGCTGTGGGACCAGGGCTTCAAGCTCTACGAGGGCCAGAACCTGGAGAGGATGATGCTGCTCAGCAGGCAGGGCAACAGGTACGTGCTTGTCGGCGACGAGGGCTCCATAGAGGTGCCCTCCGACCAGGTGGAGGCCTTCACAGAAACTGTAAATGAAGGCGACCACTTCTTAGTTTATTTATCCAGGAGGCGCATCTACCTCGTGAGGAGGGAAGAGTAGCGCTTGGTGGAGAAGAGGAAGCAGGGCAAGGGAGAGACCCCTCTTCCAAACGATGAGGAGGGGACCATGCTCTGCGTGACCGAGAGGATACTCGGAGGTAACTTCGTGGAGATAATGTGCGCTGACGGCAACAGGTACAGGGCCATGATACCGGGCAAGATGAGGAGGAGGGTGTGGATACACGAGGGCGACCTGGTGCTCTTCCTGCCCTGGGGCACCCCGGACAACAAGGGGGAGCTGGTCTACAGGTACAGCGAGTCGGAGTCCAAGGAGCTCACCAAGAAGGGCCTCGTGCCGAAGGACCTCCTCGACCTCATGAGTGGTGAGGGCGCCACTTGAGCCCGCACAGGATAAGGATTGACAGGGAGGAGAGCAAGGTAAAGGACGAGGACGTAATAAAGACCGTGGAGGAGGTCTTCGACTCCTTCACAAACTACCACGTTTACAGGCTCAGGAACTCGATGAAGGCGTTCAAGGAGCTCAAGGGGGCCGTAAGCGCTGGCAAGGAGGCCAGGGTTTACTGGGCCAAGGGGTGGAGGGGCGAGGACCTGGCGGTCAAGATATACCTCACCTCCTCTGCCGAGTTCAGGAAGAGCATAAAGAACTACATAGCTGGCGACCCCAGGTTCCCCTCCGTGCCGTCCAAGTTCAGGGACCTCGTCTACCTCTGGGCCAGGAAGGAGTACGGCAACCTTGAGGACATGGCTAAGGCCGGCGTCAGCGTACCCACCCCGGTGGCCGTCTCGGGCAACGTGCTAGTCATGAGGTTCCTCGGCGAGAACGGCCTCAGGGCCCCCCTGCTGGTCGAGGCCTGGAGGGAGCTCGAGGACGAGGACGTGGAGAGGATGTTCAACTTGTTGGTAGATGACATAGAGAGGATGGTGTGTAAGGCCAGGCTGGTCCACGGGGACCTGAGCGAGTACAACATAATGATATGGGAGGGGAGGCCCTGGATAATTGACGTGGCCCAGGCGGTGAGCCTCGACCACCCCAAGTCAAGGGAGCTCCTTGAGAGGGACCTGAGTAACGTCTTTAGCTTCTTCTCTCACAGGCTGGACGTGAGCGAGAAGGAGGAGAGCCTCAGGAGGTCCTTAGAGCAATGCCTGGAAGCGAGCTGAGGCCCCAGCCCCAGGCCAGGGCCTACGAGCCCGTGCCGCCCGAGGAGCTGGGGAGGGTTAAGGAGGTCATAGGTGGGATATCCAAGCAGGTCAGGGAGAGGCTCGGGGTCTCCATAAGCGTTGACGAGCAAAACTCCGCAGTAATAGTGGAGCCCCTGACGCCCCAGGGCTCAGCCAACGTGCTCAAGGCGAAGGACATAGTCAGGGCACTGGTCATAGGATTCCAGCAGTCTGACGTTACGGAGCTATTTGACGACGACGTTATATTAGTAGTGGTTGACGTGGCCTCCGCCCTGGAGGACAAGGAGAACCACGTGAGGAGGGTGCTGGGCAGGATAATAGGGGAGAGCGGGAGAGCCAAGAGGGCCATAGAGGAGATAGCGGGCGTCAAGATAGCAGTTAACGACGGCAGGGGGCTGGTCGGCATAATTGGCGACTACGAGAGGGCCATGATAGCAAGGCATGGGATTGAGATGCTCGTAGAGGGCAAGATGCACGGCACAGTCTACAGGAGGCTCGAGGCCATGATGAGGGAGCTCAAGAGGAGGGAGTCCACGGAGCTCTGGTACAAGTAAAATGTGATAACCAATTTATTTCTAGGCGCGCCCCACCCCACTGGGAAAAGGACTTGTCCTCGATTGTCCTCTCAGGGGACGTGTCGCTCCTGAAGGGCAAGGTGATAGCGGTCCTCGGCTACGGCAACCAGGGCGAGGCGCAGGCCAAGGTACTCAGGGACAGCGGACTTGAGGTAATAGTTGGCAACGTTAACGACGAGTACAGGAGGAGGGCCGAGAGGGACGGCTTCAGGGTCTACGACATACCCGAGGCAGCCTCAAGGGCTGACGTAATAATGATGCTCCTCCCCGACGAGGTCCAACCCTCCGTGTTTAACGACGTGGTTAAGGCCGTGGGGGACAGGGACGCCGTGATAGACTTCGCCAGCGGCTACAACGTAGCCTTCGGCCTCATAAGGCCCCCCGACAGGTATGACGTGGTCATGGTGGCCCCCAGGATGATAGGGGCCGGCATCCTGGAGCTTCACTCCAAGGGCATGGGCTACCCGGTGCTGATAGGGGTCGCAAACGACCACAGCGGCAGGGCGTGGGACTACGCGGCCGCGATAGCGGCTGGCGTAGGGGCCATCGGGAGGCCAGGGGGCATTGGGGTTAAGGTGACGTTCAAGCAGGAGGCCTTCATAGACCTCCTTGACGAGCACACCAACTGGCCCCTGATATTGGCCAGCTTCATGGCGTTCTTCGACGTGGCCACGGAGAGGTACGGGGTGCCGCCTGAGGCCGTGCTGCTCGAGCTGTACGCCTCGGGGGAGATGGCTGAGGTTGCCTCGAGGATGGCGAGCCTTGGCGCCTTTGAGCAGCTGAGGCTTCACTCCACGACAAGCCAGTACGGGCAGCTGAGCAGGGCCTTCAAATTCTATGACATGATTAGGCGGGTTGTTGAGGACGAGGCGTCCCAGATATGGCTTGGGGACTTCGCCAGGGAGTGGGCCCTTGAGCAGCTCGCGGGCAGGCCGAAGTTCAACGCCCTGTGGGACGCCGCCAGGGGCTCAGACATGGCCAGGGAGGAGGACAGGCTGTTCAGGCTGCTGGGAAGGAGGTAAGCGAGCGGCGCGCCGTGGCGCCGCGGCCGGGATTTGAACCCGGGTCACGGGCTTGACAGGCCCGCATACTATGCCGGGCTGTACTACCGCGGCGTGCCATCGCATATAGCCCATGCTAGGGGCTATTAACCTTTTTGCGTGAACTCTGCCTGGGCTTCACCTTGAGGCTCAGCGGCTGCGTAGCCGTCAGGGGGCCGTCCGTGATAACAGTCAACGAGGGCGACATTAGGGTGCTCGGGGCCCAGGTGCCCCCGGGCTCATCGCTCACCGTGCCGGTTGGCAGGGCGGTGATTGTTGAGGGTGAGGGTGACGCAACAGTTAACGGCCAGCTCGAGCCCTGCGACGGCGAGAGCCTTAAGGCAATGGAGGGCGTCGTGGAGGAGGTCAGGGGCGCCAGAAGGATTATACTTGTGGGCCCCAGCGACAGCGGCAAGAGCACCCTGGCGGCGTACCTCTACAACTCGGGCGCCGTGAACTCCATTATATCAACAGACGTGGGCCAGAACGAGGTCTACTGCCCCGGCTTTGAGGCCCTCTCGATGCCCAGGAGGCCCTTCCTGCCAGGCTCCCCCCAGGACCAGCCCCTCTCGGCCTGCCTGGTCGGGGACTTCACTCCCAGGGGGCTCGAGGGCAGGTACATATCGTGCGCCGTAAGGCTCTCAAGGCTCTCGGGCAGCTTTGTAATAGACACCGACGGGTGGGTGTCGCAGGAAGGGGTCGAGCTTAAGGTTGCCCTGTCGCTCGCCGTTAACGCCGACGCCGTGGTCGCCATAGGCCTTGACAGCGACTCGGTGGCCGCCCTGAGGCACGAGAAGGCGGGCCCCCTGGTCGCCGTGCCGAGGCTGGCGCCGGCCTCCAAGAGCGCCCCAGAGAGGAGGGCCAACAGGGACAGGCTGATAGCCTCGTGCATAATGAGGTCGAAGAGGAGGACCCTGAGGCTGGAGGGCCTTGCCCTAGAGGGCAGGGGGCCCGGCGAGGACTGGCAGGGCCTCCTGGTGGGGCTTGAGGGGCCGGGGAGCGACTACTTCGGCGTAGTTGAGAGGGGGCCCTCGAGGTCCGGCGCTATAACGGTTATCTCAGAGTACCTGGGCGAGGTGGCGGCTGTTAAGCTCGGCAGGGCGAGGGTCGACCTGGGGGCCTTCAGCGGCCTCATCGGGCAGGCCTGAGGAGCAGCGTTATGATCTCCCTGGGCCTGTAGGAGAACCTAACCAGGTTGTCCTCAACGCTCAGCTCCCTTGGCACCTCGTCCTCCTCAAGTATGTTGACGCTCCTGGCCTCGCCCACCCTGAACGGCGCCCTGAGCACGCCAACGCCGGAGGAGTTGTGGGCCTCGAAGACCCTCAGTACTATGCCGTCGCCGTCCTCCGGGGCCTTCACGGCCTCCAGCACCAGGTTGCTGGGCGAGAGCTCCATGAACGACCTCTCGCCACTCCCCGGGCCTACTGTGAGCTGGAATGCGTACTCGTAGGCCACCCTGGGCGCGTTGGCTGACCTCCAGTCTCCTGGGTGGACGTATATGGCGTAGGTGAACTCCTGCCTCCCAAGGTCAGTGGCGGGGTCAGGGAAGACGGGCGTCCTGATGAGGGTGAGGCCTACCCTGTTGTCAATGACGCTCGCCCCGTACTTCTTAGGCGAGAGTACCGCTGCCCCCCTCGAGGAGTCGTAGACGTCTATGAACTTCTGGAACGGCACTTCGAACATTGCCCTCTCCCAGCTGTTGTTCCTGCGGGCAGGCTCCTCCAGCACCCCCAGCGGGGCTCCGTAGGCGTAGTAGTCATTGTTTACATTAAATGAGTGCCAGACCTTGAGCATCTGCTCCCTGTCCACGGCGTCAATGGTCACCTTGAACTCGACCAGCGGGAGCCCAGCGTAAACCCTGACCTCCTCCGTGACCCTGCTCCTGCCGAAGGAGTACGTTATGATCGCCGAGGCCCTGAGCGGGCCTGACTCCTTGACGGTCACCGAGTCCGCCTTAAGCTTGACCTCGCCCAGGCGGTAGCCGGGCTCTATGTCCCACGCGTCCGCCCAGCCCGGCGAGTTCTGGTAAACTGCGAGCTCGTTGGCCCTGCCAGAGACGAACTCGTGGCCGCCGTCCTTCAGCAGTACTGACGATATGGTGCCGTCGCGCTCTATGACGACCCTGAGCCTGGAGCCCTCAAGTATTACCTTATCGCCCTCCGCCCTGGCGCTGACAGAGTCGCCCGGGTCGGCTGGCCTGAGGGATGAGTAGCCCATGGGCGGGACCTTGACGAACGCCAGGTAACCATCATCAACTTTCTGGGCCCCGTCCACTGGGGAGTTTACGACCACGTACCCTGACCTCGGCCACGGCAGCGAGTTGAACACTGCGTTGCCAGAGCCGCCGGCCAGGACGGACATGGCCTTGGTGGCCCCTGCCCTGGCCTTGTCTATCACGTCCTGCAGCTCCCTGTAGACATCATCGTAGACCTCCCTTATGGCGGACCCTGGAAGGACGTCGTGGAACTCGTCCTTCATTATAACCTTCCAGAGCGACTGCACCTCCGACCTGTCGTAGGCGTTGGCCAGGGCCGACCAGGCCTCGAGCTCCCTCATCCACCTCTCCGCGTCGAAGTGAAGGGCCTTCATGGCAGAGTGGCTCGTGTACGTGCCCCTGTGGGTCTCAACGTAAAGCCTGCCCCTCCACCTGTCGAGGGAGGAGACGTCTATGTAGTTGAAGTACTCGGAGGGCCGCGAGTGGACTAGCCTCGGAAGGCCCGGCATCTCATTTATCACGTTAGACAGCAGCTCCATGTCCTCAGTTGGGCCCCCGCCGCCGTCGCCGTAGCCATATGATATGAGCGTCGGGTACTCCTTGGTGGGCCACCTGTCCCACTGCTCCAGCACCGAGGAGGCCGTCAGCGGTGAGTTGTAGCCCCTGCCCCCGAAGCCGAAGACCACTGATGGTATTGGACCCCCGTCGCCCCCGTCCCAGAGGAACGGCCCGTAGGGGAACTGGTTGGTGTCGTTCCAGGTGAGCTTGTGGGTCGCGAAGTACCTGATGCCTGAGAGCCTGGCTATCTGGGCCAGCGTCGCCTGGTAGCCGAAGCTGTCGGGCAGCCACAGGACCTCGGCTTTCCTGCCGAAGGTGCGCTCGAAGAACCTCTGGGAGTAGAGCAGCTGCCTCGCCATGGACTCGCCTGACGTCACGTTTGGGTCGAACTCAACGTAGCCAGCCCCCAGCTCCCACCTGCCCTCCTTGACCAGCTTGGCTATCCTGTCAACCAGCTCAGGGGCGTCCTGCTGGAGCCACTCGTAGTAGAGCGACGAGGACTGGACGTACTTCATGTCCCTGAACTGGTCCATTAGGGTGAGCACTGTGGCTGTGGTCCTCAGCACCTTCCTCCTGGTCTCGCTGAACGGCCACAGCCACGCCGCGTCTATGTGGGCGTGGCCAACGACGTGGGCGACGCCGGGCTTGCCGTGCCTCTCCACGAGCTCCTTGAGCCCCTCCCTGAGGACCCTGAGCGCCTCTGAGAACTGAACCCCCTCTGGCTCCACGTAGACGCCTGACAGGCTCTCGTCGAGCGAGACCAGCACCCTGCCCGCGTCGTAGCTGGTCCTGTAGAGGGTTGACGCTATCTCAAGCTGCGCCGGCGAGAGCGAGGGAACCCTGACGAGCGACAGGGACCTTGAGAGCAGCGAGAGCAGGTCATCCCTGAGCTGCTGGTCACGCGTCGACTGGGCCACCTCAAGGGCCGAGGACGCGTAGAGGAACAGGGAGTAGCCCTCGGGGTCCCTCAGGGCCGTGTAAGCCCTAGGCGGCGCCAGGGGTCTGCCCATCTTGAGGGCGGGCTCGCCGAAGTCGTCATATATCGTGAGCTCGACAGTCACCGCGTGCTGGCCCTGGGGCAGGGGCACCTGGCGGTGCTCCCTGTCAATTTCATAGTAGGGCCTTCCGTCAAGCCTCACCAGGGCGGGCACGGAGTGCGCTGTGACTATCATGTAGAAGTCCTTGGGTGACTCAGAAGAATATCTATAGGAGTATACCAGCGTTCCCTCAGGGGACCAGGGGACGGGCCTTACCTCCCTGAAGGAGGAGGCGAGGACCAGCAGGACCCTGTGGGCAAGCGCCTGAGGCGTAAGCCTCTCCAAGCTTAACACCAAAACAAAAGGGCTTAGCCCACTCTTATTTCCCCTTTGCCGTAGGGCCCTCGAATCAAACCTTGCGAGGGTTTTTAACTTCAGCAGGTTAAAGCCCTCGCGGTGAGGAGCGGGTCGCCAGGAGGATACTCTGGCTCAGGGCAGACCCAGGCGGAATAAGGGAGCTGAGGAGGAGGCTGTGGCTGCTGGCCCCTCAGGGCGTTAACGTGACGTTTGAGGTCGCCTCCTCCTGGGAGGTCGCAGTCATGCCGATGCCGGGCTCCCCGGAGTACAGGCTCCTGGCGGACAAGGTGGACGGCAGGCCCAAGATATTTGAGGAGGACCCGCTCAGGGCGCTGCTCCTTGCCATAGCTTACCCCCTCAGCGGCTTCTCAAGCCTCAGGGTGGGCATAGACCCAGGCAGGAGGTCCTGCGGCGTGGCGGCGCTGGCCGACGGCATGATCTTTCACGCCTCCTCCATAGGCTGCAGCGACGTGGGCCGCGAGGCGGCCTCAATAATTAGGGCGGCGCCCGCTGAGAGGTTCTCCGTGTTCCTGGGCTCCGGGACGGGCTGGGAGGAGGTGGCCAGCTCGCTGCTCGAGGCAGGCGTTGAGTTTAAGGTGGTCGACGAGTACGGCACGTCAAGGGGCGACCTGGGCCTCCCGCTCCCCCTGAAGGATAAGAACATGAGGGCCGCCGTCAGGCTAGCTCTGACCCCTCCTGAGGGTTAAGGCCTTTAACCTGGGCCCATGTAATTAGCTAGGGCTTGGCTTGAGGGCCTCGCTCAGCGAGTTTGTCGATGAGATAGGCTACGAATACGTGGGCCGCCTGCCCAGGGAGTTCGCGGTCGCGGCTGAGCTGAAGAGGAGGCAGGGCAGGGGCAAAGCCGTAAGGTTCCTGGTTGAGGGCTCGGAGCAGGACGCAGTTGGCAACGTTGTTGACAGCAGGGACAAGGTGATCAAGGCGCTCTCGGCGAGCGACCTGAAGGACGCGTACCGCAGGGTGCTGAAGGCTATGAGCGAGCAGGGCGAGCTGAGGGAGGCCGGCATGCCGAAGCTCAGGGAGGCCTCAAGGGGCCTCCTCTCGCTCCCCGCGGTCAAGTTCTACGAGAGGGACGGGGGCCTCTACCTGTCGAGCGCCATGTTCATTGCGTGCTACGAGGGCGTGTGCAACGCGAGCATACACAGGGTCATGCTGTTGGGCGAGGGGAGGGCTGCCGTGAGGCTCGTGCCCAGGCACCTGTGGTACCTCTACGACAAGGCAATGTCAAGGGGCGAGCCCCTGCCCGTCACTGTCGTTGTTGGCGTTCACCCGGCCGTCCTGCTGGCGGCGGCCTCATCGCCGCCCCTTGGGTTCTTCGAGCTCAGGGGCGCCTCAGCTATTGTCGGTGGGCTTGAGGTCTTCAGGAGCCCCCTCCACGGCAACCCGGTGCCGGCCGGCGCCTCAGCAGTGGTTGAGGGCTACCTGACCTCGGAGCAGGCCGACGAGGGGCCCTTCGTAGAGGCCATGGGGGGCTACGACAGGGTGAGGAAGCAGCCGGTGCTCGAGGTCAGGTCGGTCCTGATAAACCCGGACGAGGTCTCCCACGTGATCCTCCCCGGCGGCCTTGAGCACGGAATGTTGATGGGCTTCCCCAGGGAGGCCGCGATATATGATGCCGTCTCAAGGGTCGTGCCGGAGGTGGTGGCCGTGAGGCTGACCCCCGCCAGCGGCACCTGGCTTCACGCGGTGATATCAATAAGGAAGAGCCATGACGGGGACGCGAAGAACGCCATAATGGCCGCCTTCGCGGCCCACCCGAGCCTCAAGCACGTTGTCGTGGTGGACGACGATATAAACGTTGACGACCCCTACGACGTGGAGTGGGCCATAGCAACCCGCTTCCAGGCAGACAGGGGGCTCGTCATAGTCACGGGGGCCAGGGGGTCAACCCTTGACCCCAGCAGCTCCCAGGACGGCCTCACCGCCAAGGTGGGGGTGGACGCCACCAAGCCCATGGGGCAGGGGGAGCGCTTCGAGAGGGCCAGGATACCCGGGCTCTGATAACGTAAATTTACCCCTGGTCAGCTCACATCTTGGGATCAGCTTGGACGCGGAGGAGAGGCTGTCGCTGATCACGAGGAACGCGGTGGAGGTCATAACCTATGACGAGCTCAAGGAGAAGGTGAGCTCCGGGGCCCAGCTCAAGGGTTACATAGGCTACGAGCCCAGCGGCCTGGCCCACATAGGGCACCTGATATGGATGTTCAAGGTCAGGGACCTCGTGGAGGCGGGGGTGCAGTTCAACGTCCTTGAGGCCACCTGGCACGCCATGATAAACGACAAGTTCGGGGGCAACATGGAGCTCATAAGGAGGGCGGCGGCCCTCTTCAGGGAGGTCATGAGGTCCCTGGACATACCGGTTGACAGGATAAACTTCGTCGATGCCGAGACCATGGTCTCTGACAAGGACTACTGGGCCCTGGTGCTCAAGGTGATGAAGATGACCAGCCTGGCCAGGATGAAGAGGGCCCTCACCATAATGGGGAGAACCATGGACGAGGCCGAGCTCGACTCCTCCAAGCTTGTCTACCCCGCCATGCAGGTGTCTGACATAATTTATATGGACCTGGACATAGCGCTCGGCGGGCTTGACCAGAGGAAGGCCCACGTCCTCCAGCGCGAGGTGGCCGAGAGGATGGGGAGGAAGAAGGTGATAGCGATCCACACGCCGATACTTACTGGCCTCGAGGGCGGCAGGAGGATGGACAACGCGGAGAGCGACGAGCAGGCCGCCGCCTTCAAGATGTCCAAGTCAAAGGCCTCGTCGGCCATATTCCTCAACGACAGCCCCGAGCAGGTGAGGGCTAAGATAAGGGCTGCCTACTGCCCCCCAAGGCAGGTGGAGCTCAACCCGGTTATCGAGATAGCCAAGTACATACTGTTCTCGAGGCCCGGCTTCACATTGCACGTGGAGAGGCCTGCTAAGTACGGCGGACCCGTTGACTTCACGAGCTACGCTGAGCTCGAGAAGGCCTACGTGGAGGGGAGGCTCCACCCGCTGGACCTCAAGGAGGCCGTCGCCGAGGCCCTCAATAAGGTGCTCGAGGGGCCCAGGAAGCTGTTCGAGAGGCCCGACATAGCTGAGCTCGTGGCCCAGCTGGAGTCCAAGGTGACCAGGTGAGCTGTGGCCTGCCGCGGCGTCACGCCTGCCTGAAGGCCTCGGCAAGGACCTCCATTGGAGACGGGTGTGGCGGGGCCAGCCAGTAGAGCCTCTCGGCGTCAAGGCCTGAGCCCATGGCCATGGCGAAGGCCGTCAGTATGGCGTGGGCCTCGGGGGCGAAGGCCTGGGCCCCTAGCACCCTGCCGGACTCGTCGACGAGGACCTTGACCCACGAGTCCTGGTGGCCTAACATTAGCGTGTAGGAGTTGGCCTTCATGCTGTACCTTATGACGTCGAACTTAACTCCCATGGCCCTGAGCTCCTCCTCGGTGTAGCCCACGTAGCCCATCTCAGGCACGGTGTAGACTACCGAGGGGACGTCCAGGTAGCTCATCCTGTAGGCATCCCTGCCAACCAGGATGTTCCTGGCCGCCACCAGGCTGCCCCTCACGGCGGCGTGGTAAAGCATGGCCTTTCCGGTGACGTCGCCGGCAGCGAACACGTTCTCCCTGCTCGTCCTCATGCCCGGGGACACCCTTATGCCAGGGCCAACGTCAAGGCCCAGGACCTCGAGGCCGTAGCCCTCGAGCCTTGGCCTCCTGCCCACGGCCATCATCACCTCGTCGGCCTGAACCTCTATGGAGCTCCCGTCCCTCGAGGTCGCCCTGAGCACCTTGACCTGGCCCCTCCTCTCGACGGAGGAGGCGGCGTAGCCTAGCTTCACGTCAACGCCCCTCCTCTGCAGGGCCCTTAAAGCTGCCCTAGAGAGGTCCATGGGCATGTTGGGCAGGAGCCTGTCCATCATCTCAACTACTGTCACCTTGACTCCAAACCTTGAGAGCACCTCGGCCGCCTCGACGCCTATGTAGCCGCCCCCCACTATGACCATAGAGTCCGGCAGCTCCCTCGGGGTCCTCATGTAGGTGTAGAGGTCGTCGCTGGTAACGCAGAGCTCCGCCCCGGGGACCCTGGGCACCACGTTGACGGAGCCAGCCCCTATGTGGAGATACCTGAAGTTCACTGTGAGCTCGCCCTCCTGGGTCCTGACCCTGAGCTCCCCGTCGCTCACTATGGTGGCCCAGCCCCTGAGCACGGTAAGCCTCTCGGACAGCTGCTCCGCCATCCACCTCAGCTGCGAGAAGACCTGGGACTGGACCCTGTCCTTGGCGTCGACGGCCCTCCTCCAGACCTCGTCGGGGTCCACCTTAGCGCCGGTGGAGATCGCCTCGTCAACCTTCAGGGCCCACTCCCTGATGGCCTTTGAGGGCACGCAGCCGCTGTGGAGGCACTCGCCCCCTAGGAACTCCCTGTCGTCAACTAGGGCCACCCTAAGGCCCGCCCTGGCGAGCTCGAAGGCCCCTGGGTATGAGGCCCCGCCCCCTCCTATGAGGGCCACGTCCGCGGTGAGGGCGCCGGGCAAAAGCTTCACCGCGGAGCGCGGGATGCCAAGGTATTTCAGCCTTATCCTTAGGCATTACAGTATTTACCTTGGCCTCCACAGGGCGCTCGGTGAGCCGGTGCTCAGGGCCAGCGAGTCCATAGCGGCCTCCCGCCTGGAGTCCATGGGCTTCAGGGTGCTGGAGTTCCACAGGAAGGTTGTAGTGGACGGCGTCGAGGTCTCAGACATAGACATAGTAGCTGAGAAGGACAAAGTCCTCTACGCGGTCGAGGTCAAGGCCGGCCTTGTTGATGTGTCGTCCGTCAGGCAGGCCTACGTCAACTCCGTGCTCACAGGCATGAGGCCAGCCATAGTGGCCAGGGGCTACTCTGACGAGGCGGCCAGGGCGGTGGCCTCAAGGCTTGGAGTTGAGGTGATAATTTTAGATGACCAGCTCTTCGTTCAGCCCGACGAGCTGAGGGAGCTGATAGTTGACGCCGTGGAGGAGGCCCTGGAGAGGGTGACGCTGCCGCTCTCCTTCTGCGGCAGCCTGAGCGAGGAGGAGCTCAGGGCGGTCAAGGCCATAGCGTCCGCTGAGGACTTCAGCTCCGCGGCCAGGGCGCTCGGGGTCACAGCTGAGCAGCTGGGAAGGCTCGTGGAGTCCATGAGGAGGAGGGGCGTGATGCCGAGGGGCGACTTCAGGGCCATGAGGGTGGCCTCAAGGCTTTTGCTCCTGTGCAGCCGCTGAGCTTATTTGGCTAGTGTTTCCGATATATCAGTGAGAGAGTGAAACGACACGGAGGCGGTTGAGACCCAGGACCTGACGAGGGTGTTCAGGGTCAAGTCGCTGGAGGTCAGGGCCCTGGACAGGGTAAGCCTCAGGGTACCCAGGAGCTCGGTGGTCGCCCTGGTGGGCCCCAACGGCTCGGGCAAGACGACGCTGATAAAGATACTCTCGACCCTTCTGCTGCCCACCTCAGGGAAGGCGTACGTCATGGGCCACGACGTCACCAGGGAGGTAAAGGAGGTCAGGGGGAGCATAGGGCTCGTGCTGACGGGCGAGAGGCTCTTCTACTACAGGCTCACGGGCTACGAGAACCTGCTCTTCTTCGCGAGCCTCTACGACATGAGCCTCGGCGAGGCCAGGCGGAGGGCTAGGGAGACGCTGGAGCTCGTGGGCCTGGGCAGGTGGGCAGACGTGCAGTACATGAAGTACAGCCTGGGGATGCAGAGGAGGCTCGCCATAGCCAGGGCCCTGATCCACGACCCCCCTGTGCTCCTGCTGGATGAGCCGACCCTGGGCCTCGACCCGGTCTCCGCCAGGGAGCTGAGGGGGCTCGTCAAGTCCCTCTCGAGGGACAAGGCCGTCCTCATGACTAGCCACTACATGGGCGAGGTGGAGGGCCTGGCCGACTACATCTACGTGATAAAGTACGGCAGGATAATAGCTGAGGGCACGCCGGCCAGCCTCAAGGCCGCAGTAGGCAAGGTCGTGGAGGCCTCGCTCCCCTACGACGCCGTCCCCCAGGACCTGAGGAGGTTCATGGCCTTCGTCAGGGGGAGCAGGGCCGTGCTCAGGGTGCCCAGGAGCATGGCTGACAGGCTTGACGGGAGGGCCGAGTACTACAGGGAGGACGAGCCTACCCTCGAGGACGTCTACGCGGCCCTGGTGGGCGAGGAGACCATGGAGATAGACCACAGGGCCAGGGGCGGCTGGGCCTGGAGGAGGGGTGGGATGGCTTGAGCCTGGCCAGGAGGCTGAGCGTTGTAGTTGCCAGGCTCTACGCCTACGTCTACCTGAGGGGCTTCAGGGTCTGGAGCACCTACAGGACGCAGATGGCGCTTAACGTGGTCAGCTGGGTGCTCCCGGTGTTCACCTACTACTTCACCGGTACAGCCCTAGGCGCCAGGATAGTGAGCGGGGCCTTCAGGATGAGGCCCCAGGAGTACACGCCCTTCGTCGTCATTGGCCTGGCCTTCCAGGGCTACGTGTCCTCCGTCATAACGACGATAAGCGGGAGGATGAGGAACGAGCAGCTCATGGGCACCATAGAGTACTACCTGATGACGCAGAGCGGGGTCCTCGGCATGCTGATATACTCGACGCTGTGGGGCTTCATAATGAACTCGATAAGCATGGCTGTCACCCTGGCCATAGGCTACGGCCTGGGCGTCAGGTACGCGGCCTCCGGCCTGCCGGCCGCGGTGATCATAGTTGCCGAGCTGCTCACAGCCACCGTCGGCATCTCAATGGTGGCCGGGGGAGTAGTTATGATAACAAAGCAGGGCAACCCTGTGGCGTTCTTCTTCTCAACAGTCACCACCCTGATAGCCGGCACCGTGTTCCCCGTGTCAGTGCTCCCCGCGTGGCTCAGGTACGTAAGCTACGCCGTGCCCCTGACGCCCGCCCTCCAGGGCCTCAGGCTGTCCCTCCTTGATGGCGTAGGCGTGGGCGGCGTCCTCTGGTACATACTTGTGCTCCTGGCCTACGACGCGGTCCTGCTGCCCCTGGGAGTCGTGGTTTACACGTACGGCTTCAACAGGGCCAGGAGGGACGGCACGCTCAGCGAGTACTGAGGCTCAGGATCACCTGCCTGAGCCCCCTGAGGTCAGGCACCACTGCAAACCCCAGCTCCGGGAGCACGATTGCCTCGCTCACCCTGCCCCTGGCCACCAGCACCGCCCTGAGGCCGGCCGCCAGGGCGCCCCCCAGGTCCTCCGACGCCCTGTCGCCAACGTGCACTAGCTCGCCTATATCAACTCCCAGCCCCCTCGCCGCGGCCAGGAAGGCCTCAGGGCTGGGCTTTGAGTGGCCTATCTCGTCGGCGAAGCCCATGAAGTCGAAGGCGTCCCCGAAGGCCCTGCTCAGGAGCCTCCTGGTGGCCGAGCTAGACCAGAACAGGGTGTTCCCCAGGACCCCGACCCTAAGGCCCAGCCCCCTCACATCCCTCACGGCCTCCAGCGAGTCCTGGAAGGTGACAGCGCTCACGTCGAGGGAGGCAACGGCGTCGTTTATCACCTGCAGCAGGTCGCCCCCGTAGCCTAGGGATGACGCCAGGTAGCTGACGGAGGCCCTGACGCTCTCAGCGCCGCTGAGCCCCTTGAGCTGCCTGAGCCTCCTGACGTGCCTGTCCGCCTCGCTGACGGCCTTCCTGACGTCGTCCGCGGGCCTTCCCGTGACCCTTGACACGGCCCCTATCATGGCCTCCCTGGCCACCTTGAGGTTCAGCAGCGTGTCCCAGACGTCAAACGTCACGGCCCTTATCATGACCTCTCGCCGGGGCCAGGGAGCCTACTCATAGACTAAAACCTTAATATTAAGATATCCTGCAGGGCCTGGTCGGATCCCCTACCTTCACTCTACCTTGCCTGCTCCGCCCTGCAGCCCCAGGACCTCCGACGCCTCGGAGGCGAGCCTGTGGGCCACCCTTATGGGCTCAGGCACCCTGGTGAAAAACTGGTACAGCTCCACAAGCTTAGCGGCCTCCTCGACGCCCATGCCCCAGGCAACTATGTAGAGCCTGCCCCTCCTCGTGTTAACCTCCCTCGCGCCCGAGACCAGCGATATGGCCCTGAGCCTCAGCTCCGCGTCCCTGAAGTGCCGCCTCAGCGGCCCTGAGAGCCTCTCGAGGCTGGGCATGTAGGAGTACACCACGACCACGGGCATGCCCGTCAGCCTGCTGAGGCCCGGCAGCGAGACGAAGTTGAAGCCGCCTATGGTTATCGAGTCCAGCATTATGACGCCTGGAGGCCTAGCCATGAGTGACACCATGCCTGATATCACCGAGGTGGCGTCGAGGCCATCAACGCGTATCAGGCCTATTGAGGCGCTGCGGGGCCACAGCTCCCTGTAGGAGACGCAGGCGACCGCCGTGACCCCGCCCCCCAGCTTTCTGACGACGCCGTCGTCGCATGCAACTGCCGTGAACTCCAAGGCGGGCCCCTCAGTAGCTGACGGCAGCCCACAGGGCGCCGCCGCGGCCCCTGAGGCGCACCTCGTCAAGCTTCACCGAGCCGCTCAGCCTCAGGTCAGCGGAGGAGGGGCCGACGTAGAAGCTGTAGGCGCCCCCGGGCACTACAAGCCTGTCGCCCGGCAGGTGGACGGAGAGCGCCTCATAGCTGACGCTGAACGTGACCCGCCTGGCCTCGTTGACCTTAAGGGGCACCCTGGCGAAGCCCACCAGCTCCACCCTTGGCCTCTCGTAGGCCTGGGAGGGAGCGCTCATGTAGAGCTGTGACACCTCCTCAACATCAAGGGGGCCCAGGTTCCTTACCGTAAAGGAGGCCCTGACGCCGTTTTCATAGGTCGTCAGCTCAAGGTCGGAGTACTCGACCCTCGAGTAGCTCAGTCCATGGCCGAACGGGAAGGCCGCCGAGGGCCTCCTCCTGGTGATCCTGGAGTACGAGGACCTACGGAGGTTGTACCTGACCGGCAGGTCGCCAACGGAGGCAGGTATCGTCACGGGAAGCCTGCCCGAGGGGTTCACCGGGCCAGCCAGGGCCCTGGCTATGGCGTTGCCCCCCTCCTCGCCCGGGTAGAACGAGTACAGGATCGCCGCCGAGGACCTGACCACGTCGTCAGGTATGGCCAGGGGCCTGCCTGATACTATAACCGTGACCAGCTTGGCCCCGGAGTTGGCCAGCTCCCTGAGAAGCCTCACCTGGCACTCGGGCAGCGCGGGGTCCCTGTCTATCCCCTCGCCCGAGGTGACCTCGGGGTCAGCCAGCCAGAAGCCGCCCGCGACCTCGCCTACAACTGCAACTACTGCGTCGTGCCCAGGCGCGGCCTCAGCGGCGGCCCTGACCTCCTCGTCGCTGCAGCTGGTCCAGCCGCTCACCCTGACGAAGTCCACGTTGAGCCCCAGGCCCCTGAGGCCCTCAAGGACGCTAACCACCCTGGTGACCTCCTCCCTGAGGCCCCTGTGGGCCTGGAGGTGGTAGTCGAAGAGCAGGGCCCTGCCCTCCGCGGCGCTGGGGCCCGTGAGCAGGACCCTAGCGCCGCGCCTCAGCGGCAGGGTTCCGTCATTCTTGAGCAGCACCAAAGACTTCTCGGCCGCCTCCCTGGCCAGCTCCCTGTCGCCCGGCCCCTCCAGCGGCTCGCCCGAGTAGCTCACGTATGGGTTCTCAAAGAGGCCGAGGGCCACCTTGACGGCCACTACCCTCTCCGCCGCCCTCCTTATCACGGACTCCGGCGCCCTGCCCGACCTGACCATGTCTGCCAGGGCCCAGTAGAGCCTTTCCCTCATGGGCGCGTAGCCGTTCTCCACGTCAACTCCTGACGTTATTGCCAGGAGCGCGGCCTCCCCCCTCCCCCGGGCGACGCCCTGGACATCAATGAGCATGCTCAGGGCCTCGGCGTCAGACACCGTGAAGCCGCTGAAGCCCCACTCACCCCTGAGGACGCCGTCTATGAGGAGCCCGTTGGCGTGGCTTGGGACCCCGTCAACGTCGTTGTAGGACGGCATTACTGAGAGGGGCGAGGACTCCTTGACGGCAGCCTCGAAGGGGACCATCACGAGGTTCCTGAGGTCCAGGTAGCCTATGGGGGCGTTGGCGCCGTTCCTGCCCCCCTCGGAGGCCCCGTAGGCCACGAAGTGCTTCAGCGTCGCGGCCACCCCCTGGGACTGCACGCCCCTGACGTAGCTCACCCCCATGGCTGCAGCCAGCCTGGGGTCCTCGCCGTAGGTCTCCTCGCACCTGCCCCACCTGGGGTCCAGGCAGAGGTCAAGCACTGGGGAGAAGAGCTGCCTGACGCCGAGCCTCGAGGCCTGCCTTCCAATTGCCTGGGCAACCCTCAGCATCAGGCCGGGGTCAAAGGTGCTGGCCATTGCCAGGGGCGACGGGAAGGCCGTGGCCTGGGGGACCATCAGTCCCCCAGCCCCCTCCTCCTCAGGTATGGCGGGTATGCCCACCCTCTCCATCAGGAACCGCTGCAGCCTGTTGAACTCCCTGGCGGCGGCCGCCAGCTCCCTCAAGACGCCGTTGCCGTAGACCCTCTTGACTATGCCGACCCCGCTGCCGACCAGCTCCCTTGCCTTCTCCTCAGAGAGCCTCCCGCTCTCGTCGAGGAGGTCAGTGAACGGTATGGCCTCCAGCTGGGCTATGGCCTCCTCCAGGGTCAGCTTTGAGACTATTTCCCTCGCCCTGAGGAAGTGCTCAGGCCTGAGCTCCAGCAACTTCGCCCCGCGGCTTTGTTGCCTAGGCAGAATAAATGCACGTCAGCGCCTCAGCGGGTGTTGAGCGCTGTATACTTTTTTCTACTCATTCATGTCTATTTTAATAGATTCTTTGATACTAAGAAAGGTTTTTAAAGATTAGAAAGATTTATGATGTGTGGTGATGGAAGTGGCCTACCAGAGGAAGGACATAAGGGGGAGCGGAGCCAGGTACTCCGCGGACGCCAGGTACGCCATATGCGAGAAGCTGGGCTACACCACGTGCCTCAGCCTCTACGGGTTCAAGTGAGGTCACCTTCTTTTAGTCAACAGGGCAAGGGCTGCAATTAGCGCCACGACGGCAACTACTACAGGAACCAGCAGCTCCTCGACTTCATGGGCTTTGGCCGGCCTGACGGATGATATGGATGTAGTTGCGTGACTTGTGGAGGCCGCGGGCGCGCTGACGCTAGTTGTGCTCGTTAACTGTGAGGCCGTAGCTGAAGTCGTTGTGGTCGTAGCGCTGCAGAGGTTCGTGGGGGAGCCGTTGACCAGGTACCAGGAGCTGACGTTGAAGTTCATCATCATATCGCCGCCTGGGGCGTCAACCTCGGCCCCGAGCTGTATAACGCTCAGGTAAAGCCCCTGCTCCCACTGGGTGCCGTTGAACTCCCCGATTATGTTAAGGGTCTCGTTCATAAGCTCGCCCAGGTCGACGCCGTACTCACCCTTAAGTAGCCCGTGGTACTGGCCGCCGCTTTCGTTGACCTCAGGTATCAGTATTATGAGCATCCAGCCCGAGGGGCCCCCGTTGCGGGGAAGTATGAAGACCTGGTAGGTCACGTTTTTAATAGTGCCGTTGATGAGCGTCGGCATGGTCACGGGCCTCCACGTTACCCAGTACGGCAGCCCAGCCAGGCTCTGGTTAGCGTACATCCAGAGCATCAGCTCAACGTCGCTTGGTCCGAGCGATGTGGCGCCGGGGCTCCTGACGAGCCATATGTCGTACGAGAAGTCGTTGTAGGCGCCCCTGCTGAGCGAGAGGGAGTAGTTCACCACGGACCAGAGGTCGGGCACCTCAGAGGCCGGCATGGGGAGGCTCAGGAAGCCGTAGCTTGAAGTCCTGGTATAAAATGGCCCCCAGGAGTACCAGCCGTACATTATGTCGGGGAAGCCCACCACCGGCGTGAACTTGATGGCCCTCGAGACCCCAGTGACGTTAATGTAAACATAAAGGTGCCCCCCTGAGAGCACCATTGTCACGTTGCCTGAGCCCCCGACGAGGTTCCAGAGCATGGGGGATATCATTGCAGCGGCCCCGTCCTGAAGGCCACCTATGTAGGCGTTGTAGTTGTTGACGCCGGCGAGCGTGAGGAGCGTGTAGTTGCCCCTCGGTATCATGGTGTAGTGCTGGCTGCAGGCCGCCGCCTGGAGGCCAGTCAGCGCGAAGGCCGCTATGCCAACAGCTAGGGCCAGGTAAAGAAGCCTTACACTCATCCTTACACGCATGGCGCTGGCCTCCATCAGCTGGCTGACTTTAGGGCCTCCAGCGCGTAATGACATGAGGCCCAGTGGCCCGGCTCAACTTCCTTCAGCGTGGGCTTGTTGGACCTGCAGTAATCCCTTGCGAATGGGCACCTGTCGGCGAAGACGCAGCCCTTTATGTAGCCGGTCTTGAACTCTATTGTCGTCGTGGTTATGCGGTCCCTCCACCTGGAGGTTATGCGGGGTATGGACTTCATAAGCAGCTGGGTGTAGGGGTGGGCAGGCCTGCTGTAGACGCTGTCGACGTCGCCGTACTCCATGATCTCGCCCTTGTAGAGCACCAATATCCTGTCTGCTATGTACGACGCCAGGCCAAGGTCGTGGGTCACGAAGAGCACGGACACCCCGGCCTCGGTCTTGAGCTTGTAGAGCAGGTTAAGCACGTTGGCCCTCAGCGAGGCGTCTATCATTGAGACTATCTCGTCGGCCAGGAGCACCCTGGGCTTTATCAGGAGGGCCCTGGCAATCATTATCCTCTGCAGCTGTCCGCCGCTCAGCTGGTGCGGGTACTTGCCCAGGGTCTCGTCTGGGTCCAGGCCAACGAACTCCAGGGACTCCCTTATGGCTTTCGTCCTCTCGGCCTCTGACGCCGAGGGCATGTACGTCTTCGCAGCCATGTAGAGGGGCCTCTCAACCCTGTAGAACGGGTTGAAGGAGGAGTAGGGGTCCTGAAGCACGGCCTGAACCTCCCTCCAGTACTCCCTGTTGTCCCACCTCTCCAGCGGCCTGCCGCGGTACAGTATGGTGCCTGAGGTGGGCCTCTCGACCTTCATCAGTATCTTGAGCAGCGTGCTCTTCCCGCTGCCGCTCTCGCCCACAATCGAGAGCACCTCACCTTCCTTCAAGTCGAATGATATGTTGTTAAGCGCGTAGATCCTCGTCGTCCTGAAGAAGCCCGTGCTGAAGACCTTGGTGAGGCCCTTAACCTCGTAAAGCTCCTCGCCGTTCACTGAGCCTCGCCTCCGGCGTAGAGCCAGCACGTCACAGTCCTCCTTCCTCCGTCTAAGTGAACTGCGGGCGGGGCCTGGCGGGAGCATACGTCCTTTGCCATCGGGCACCTGGGGTGGAACCTGCAGCCGCTGGGAGGCGATATCAGTGATGGCGGCTCCCCCCTGAGCCCCTCGACGCGCCTCTTAGTTATCCTGACCCCCGGCTCGGGTATGTTTGATACGAGGACCTTGGTGTAGGGGTGCCTGGGGTTCGTCATAATGTCCTCTGCGGGGCCCGTCTCCACTATCTGGCCGGCGTACATGACCGCTATGTCTGTTGATATCTCATTCACTAAGGCTATGTCGTGAGTTATGAACACCATGGACTTTATAGAGCCCTCGCTGACCAGGTCCTGCAGGTACTGTATTACCAGCCTCTGCACCACCACGTCCAGCGCGCTGGTCGGCTCATCCGCTATAAGGACCTCAGGGTCCAGGAGGGTGCTTATTAGGATGGTCACCCTCTGCCTCATGCCGCCGCTCAGCTCTATGGCGTACCTGTCAAAGACCCACGGGGGAAGGCCAAGCTTCAGGGCCCTCTCCCTCGCCAGCTTCACCCTGTACGCGAACTCGTCAGGTGGAACATCATGGGATATCAGCAGGTCCCTCACTATATCCCTTATCTTGCTGGTCGGGTTCAGAGCGTTCATGGCGTACTGGGGAATTATGGATATGCCTGCGGCCCTCACCTTCCTAAGCTCCTCAGGGTGCATTGTAAAGATGTTCATGCCCTTAAACAGGACCTCGCCTGAGACCACCTTAAGCGGGGGCCTCATGGTGTTTGATAGGACGCTGCCCAGCGTGCTCTTCCCGCTGCCGCTCTCGCCCACAACTCCCAGGACCTGCCCCTGCTCCAGGTCAAAGGAGACGCCGTCCACAGCCTTAACCTCGCCGGCTGACGCGAAGTAGTACGCCTTGAGGTCCCTTACCTCGAGCAGCTTCAACCCTCATGCACCCCTCAGCCTTGGGTTAAACACCCTGTCCATGCCCATTGCTATCGCCGTGAGCGAGGTGGCCACGAGAATTATGACTACCACTGGCGGCATCCACCACCACCACCAGTTGTAAACCAGGGCCCCCCAGCCCCAGGCGTAGCCTATCATGAGGCCAAGGGTTATGGTGTTCCCAGGGCCAAGCCCTATGGCGTCAAGCCCCACGTCTGCCATTAGCGCCCCGTTGAGCGTCATCACGAGCATTATAGCTATGTAGGGGAGCATCTGCGGCATTATCTCCGTGAGGGCTATGGACAGCCCGCCCATGCCGTTGAGCCTGGCGACGGTGACGTAGTCCCTGCTCCTCATGTTCAGGGCAAAGCTCCTGTAGGCCCTCGCCCCCCAGGGCCACGAGAACGCGCCTATTATTACGGCCTCGAGCTGAAGGCTTGGATGGTGAACTATGGAGGCTATCAACAGGAGTATGGTAAAGGTGGGTATGACTAGGAACGTGTTGGTCAGGAAGTTGAGCACGGCGTCAGGTATGCCACCCATGAAGCCGGCTATGACACCTATGGCCAGGCCTATGAACGTGGCCAGGACGGCCGCCACTGTGGCAACGAAAAGCGTGTGTTGCGTGCCGAAGAGGAGCTGGGAGAGGACGTCCTGCCCGAAGCCAGTGGTGCCCAACAAGTACTTAGCCGAAGGGGGGCTGTTCAGCGACCCCACCGGGGCCAGGTAGTCCTTGTAGGGGGCTATCACGCCGGCCAGAAGGGCGGGGACAACTACTATAAGGAGAACTATTACACCCCCCAGGAAGAACCTCTCCCTCAGGAGGGACCAGAGCAGGGAGTTCCTGATGCTCTGGACCTCAACCTTAGGCCTTGGGATCCTCCTGCTCAAGGTATCGTCACTCCCCTACCTCAGCCACCCTGACCCTGGGGTCAAGCACGCTGTAGAGTATGTCAACGATGTAGTTAGCCAGCAGCACCACGATCGCTATAACAACGAAGACCCCGGCCACGGTGAGGTAGTCGTTGTCGGTGGCGGCTATGCCCATTATGTAGCCCATGCCGGGGTAGCCAAATATGAACTCGAGCACGTAGGAGCCGCCCACCACGGTTCCAAGGCTGAGCGCCAGGCCAGTTATCTGGGGCAGGAAGGCGTTCTTCATGGCGTACCTCGACAGTATTGAGGGGCGGATCCCCAGGGCCTCGCCGTAGTTCATGTAGTCGCTTCCCTTCTCGTTAATTATGAGCTGCCTCATGCCGAGGACCCAGCCGCCGAGCGAGACTATGGTTACAGAGGCGAAAGGCAGCACCCAGTGCCTGAGGAGTATCGGAAGGTAGGACCAGGTAAGCCTGGGTATCGCTGAAAACGTGTACCCGGTGGCAGGAAGCCAGTGGAGGTCCACTGCAAATACAAGTATGAGCAGGAGGCCAAGCACGAAGAACGGTATGTTATTTATAGCCACAAAGGCTATCATTGAGGCCTTGTCAGTTATGGTGTCCGTCTTCCTGTAGCCTATCTGGGCCCCCAGTATGTTGCCAATGACCCAGGCCACCACCGTGGAAGGTATTATTAATATAAGGTCATAGGGCAGGGCCTCAGCTATCACCTTGTTGACAGTGGCAGGGAAGAACGCTATCGAGGGCCCGAGGTTCCCGTGGAACAGGTCCTCCCAGAAGTGGACGTACTGAAGCCACAGCGGCTCGTTGGCGCCGAAGAGCCCCTCTATGTAGTTGACCATCTCCTTATACTCCTGCGGCGATATCATGGAGGAGCCCTGGGTCAGCGACCTGACCATCTGAGAGACCGTGATCTCAACGGCGTTGTAGGGCAGGAGGCGAGGGATGATCCACGCCACCGTCACCGCCACGAACCATGTAAGCAGGTAATATAGTCCCTTATACAGTACGTGCTTTACGAACGGCGAAAGCCTAAGCATCTTCACGCCTCGTGTATTAGGTGTAACTGCCTGCGTGGTTTTAAGTACACCTTTCACTGAGTTAAACATGCACTTAAATCTGTGCACAATGCTTCACACCTACACGAGTGAGAGCGTGAAAGGCAGGTCTTTAGGATTTCTTGGCATAGCAGTTATAGCGGTCTTCATAATAGCCATGGCGGGGTACCTAGCCCCGGCTGTAAACTTTAGCCCTGTCAGGGCCCAGACGACGACCTCGCTGATCTCGCTGCCTCCGGATCAGACTGTGTACGCGGGCGGCGTAAGCTGGAGCCCAATAACCACGCTCAACCCGTTCTCCACGGCGAACGTGATAGACGCCATGGAGCTGGGCATGGTGTACTTGCCGCTGTTCCTCTGGTCCCCCGTCACGCTGCAGTACTACCCGGCCCTAGGCGAGAACTTCACGGTAACGTCAGTCACGGTGCCCGCCTCCATGGTCTATGGGCCTAACGCCACGGGCACTGTGGAGAGGGCCGCGCTTCTCGTGTGGATATGGCCTAACGCCACCTGGCAGGACGGCCAGCCTGTGACGGCGGGCGACGTTGCCTTCACGTACTACCTAGGCAAGTACTACCCCTCGCTTGCATGGGGCTGGATGTGGTCCCCGGGGCCTGGGGCGCTGCTGAACGTCACGCCAGTTAACGATAAGGAGGTTGAGTTCATATTCAACAGCTCGCCCTCGTCGCCGCCGTGGGGCAACATACTTGCGATACTCACAAGCCCGTCGTACCCGGTGCTCCCGCTTCACGAGTTCTACCCAAGCCTCAGCGCCTTCTTCGCCAACGCCTCTAAGTGGAGCCCGATAACTTGGAACCCCAACACGTCACAGGTTATAGGCGACGGCCCGTACGAGATATACGCCTACACCCCGAGCGAGGTGGTCTTCAAGAAGTGGAGCGGCTGGTGGGGCTGGAACATATGGAACGTGTCCGACAACGGGGCCTACGCTCCAACGTACCTGGCTGACGTAGTGATAACCTCAAACCCGCAGGCCATATCAATGTTTGAGAGCGGGGAGATGACGTGGGGCGGCTACTTCCTGACCAACGTGTGGCAGCTCAGGTCCAACGGCATCTACACGTACCTGAGCCACGCCCCCTGGAACCTGCAGGAGGGCCCGTGGGTGACGCTCCTCATAAACGAGATGTACCCGCCTTACAACATAACCCTCGTGAGGAGGGCAATAGCATATGCCATAAACACCGAGCAGCTGGCCCAGGTGGGGGAGAACGGACAGGAGGAGCCAGCTAACATAAGCAACGGCTTCGGCTTCTTCGCGCCGTACAACATCTACAGCAAGGCGTGGGGCAAGTACATCAACATGAGCATAGTGCAGAAGTACGGCTGGACCTTCAACTTGACGGAGGCCAAGCTCCTCATGGACGAGGTGGCTAAGGAGTACGGCTGGCACATGAACTCGCAGGGCTACTGGGTGACGCCGCAGGGGTGGGTGGTTAACGCCACAATAATAGTGCCCTACGGCTGGACCGACTGGATGACGGACGCCCAGCTCATAGCCCAGAACCTGTCTAAGATAGGGATTGACGCCTCAACGGTGTTCCCATCCTACAGCCAGTGGTACAGCGACGTGGCGGAGGGCGAGTACTCAATGTCACTGATGTGGTCGTGGTCGGGCGTGATACCCAACACCTGGTTTGAGTACTTCCTGTGGACCACGGGCACAGCGCCAGTGGGCAGCTGGGCGTGGGCTGACATGGAGAGGTTCAACAACACGGCCGCGTGGCAGGCCTACAATGACATGAGGGAGATATTCACGATAAACCCGGACAACATGAGCGCCCTCATGCCGCTCTACGATAACCTGCTAACCATACTGTTAAACTACACGCCCGTCATACCGCTGTTAACTAATGGCATATGGTACGAGTACTCAACCACGTACTGGCAGGGATGGCCCAACGAGACCACGGGCTACCTGTTCCCGCCGGCTCCATGGGACAACCCAGGCAACGCCTACGTGCTAGTGCACCTGTACCCCAAGGGAGCCACCATTACGACCACCACCTCAACAACACCTACCACAACGACAACCACGTCTGCCACCACGACCACCACCTCAACAACACCTACCACAACGACAACCACGTCTGCCACCACGACCACCACCTCAACAACACCTACCACAACGACAACCACGTCTGCCACCACGACCACCACCTCAACAACACCTAC
>NZ_JBMFJI010000006.1:0-79017 GCF_049973875.1 Acidilobus sp. | reverse complement strand
GGGAGGCCGCCGCGCTCAGAACGTCGAGAATGGAGCCCAGGCTCCAGCCCCGGGACCTCCACATCCTGTCTAACAGCTCAAAGTTGCTCGCCAGCGAGGCCTCGGCAGTTGCTATGAGTGACGCCCTGACCCCCTTAGACCTTGCGAGAAGGGAGTCATGAACAGTTGAGGCCAGGTATGAGTAAGCTCTAACCAGGGCCCTCTCGTACCCCTCCCTAACCTCCTTCCTCATAATCTCAACCGCGGCCTGCGTGAGCCTGTAGCCGTTGACCACCTCCTGGGACGTTATGTCGTCAACGGCTTTTAGCACCTCCCCAAGGCCAACCGTGGGCCTGCCCTCGCTGACGTCAGGAAGGGGCCCCCAGTACCTGCCCAGGTGAGACGGCGTAAAGAGTCTAAGGAGCTCATAGTAGGCCTCGGAGGCCCTTGGCGTTGACCTTCTGACCAGCTCGCTGGCCGCCCTACAGAGGTCCTTAGTGCCTGGCCTGCCCGGCGACGCCGAGGCCAAGGGAATTATCATGAGGGCCTGGCCCAGGCCGACGTTTGTCCTTAGCCCCATCCCCTTAACTGCCCTCAGGTACTCCTCGAGGCCGGCCGCTATGGGGTCCCCCGCCCCCTCAGCGGCCTTAACGCAGGCGGCTAACGCGCCCCTTTCCACGGCCTCGTGGTTTAACGCGAAGTCGAAGATGTCCTTGTCCTTCTGGCCCTCAACCCTCGTCACCGCCCCAGGCTTTGGGTGCGCTAGGGGCTCAAGGATTGCCCCGAGGGAGAGCGCTGAGGCGTTGACCATGCACTCATACGCCTGAGAGGACGTCACCGAGACCCATCCCCTGCGACAGCTCCCTTATTGTGCCCCAGGGCCCCAGCCTCCTCTTCATTACGTCCAGCAGGTCCAGGAACATCAGCTGCTCCTCGGACTCCGGCCCGCAGCCCCTGGCACCCTCAAAGGCGTTCACTGCCTCCTCAGGGCTCATGCCGCGGAAGAGCACAAGGTACCCTGAGACCACTGTTCCAGTCCTGCCGCAGCCTGCGTAGCAGTGCACGTAAACCCTCCTGCCCTGCTCAAGGTGCCTTGCTATTGCAGCGATGGCGGAGGCCGTGTTGCCTATGGGCTCCACCTCCATGTCCCTTATGGGGTAGACCTCCCTTGAGGAGCCCGTCGCCTCCGCCGGGCACGAGGGCTCAAGCGTTATGATCACGTCCACCTTTATGCCGTACTCATCTAAGTCGACGCAGCCCGGCCCCGCGTAGAGGTTAGGCGCCACCTCAGCTGGGCCTCTCACACTCATCACCTATGCCGGCCAGCTGCTTAGCCCTCTCAAAGATGTTCCTGAGGTCCCCTATCGTCAGCGTCCCGGTGTTAACGTTCCTCGGGCTCGGGTGGTAGCTGGCTATGAGCCACCTGCCGTCCGGCAGCCTGTACTCGGCCCCGTGCCTAAACTCAAACCTGACGTTAAAGACCTTGCAGAGCTGGTCGAAGGCGAGCCTCCCCAGGGCCACGAAGACCCTGGCGTTTGGCAGAAGGCCCAGCTCCTCCTTTAGGTACGGGAAGCAGTTGTCAATCTCCTCCCTGAGGGGCCTGTTGTCCGGCGGGGCGCAGTGAAGCGACGCCGTTATATAAACGTGGTACACCTGAAGCCCGTCGTCCCTGCTGACGCTGGTGGGCTTGTTGGCCAGGCAGGCCTCGTAAAGCGCCCTGAAGAAGTTGTTCCCTGACTGGTCCCCTGTGAACATCCTGCCCGTCCTGTTGCCGCCGTGAGGGGCCGGGGCCATGCCGACCACCACTATTGGGGCCAGGGGGTCCCCAAGGCTTGGAACCGGCCTCGACCAGTAGGCCTGGCCCCTGAACCTCCTGGGCGGGTTGAGGCCGACCTCGACGTCAAACCTCCTGAGCCTTGGACACCTGTTGCAGCCCAGTATGGCGTCCTGAAGCTCCCTCAGCCTCCTTAGCCTCTCCTCGAGCTCCTGCAAGCCGCTCCCTCTTGCTGGCTCTCCCCGGCTATACCAATAAGCCCGATGCTAACTTAAATGATTACCCTGGGAGAATACCTTGTCTTTTAGAAACCACAAATATGCCTGCCTATACCCGGTCTTTTAGAAACCACAAATATGCCTGCCTATACCCGGGCACGCAAGGTATTTCTCCTTATAGAGATAGGCATAAGCTCACCGCCCCTTAGGGGGCACGCAGGTGGGTAAGGTGAGGCTCCTTGGCGTCCTTCTTCTCGCGGCCCTTCTCATGGCCCTGCTGCCTTCCGTGGCCGTGGCTCAGTACGGCTACGGGACCTCGGAGGTGGTGGTGAGCGCAAATAACGTCACGCTCTACCCTGGGGGCTCCACGACGGTATCGTTTACTGTTAAGCTGGTGAGCGGCAATACCTGGGGGACCAACGTCAAGGTAGTAACGTCGTCCAGCTATATAAGTGCCACCGCGTCACCCTCTTCAGGAGATCCCACGTTTTCAGGCAAGCTGACGATAACCGTGGCCTCCAACGCCCCTCCTGGGGTCTACGAGGTCAACGTCAGCGCCACGGGAGACGACCCGTCAAGCTCGCCAGCAACCATCTACGTCTACGTTAAGTCCAATACTACTACGACGACTAGCACTACCACTACCAGTGTGACCTCCACCACGACTACAGCGCCGTCCAGCGTCGCTACGACTACCGTGACTACAACGAAAACCATAACTACTACAAGCACCTATACCACTACCGTGCCATCGTCCTCACCTTCAAGCTCAAGTCTCGCGCCTCTCGCCGCGTTTGTCGTTGTCGTCATTCTTTCGCTGGCCGCGGTCTTTGGCCTAGGGCTCCTCGGGCCGCGCAGGTCGGCGCCAGCGCTGTCGCTGCTAACGTTCATCCCGGAGGGCTACTTGCTGGCATTTGACTCTGCCCTCAGGGCCACGGCCCCCCTTCACTACTACTTGCTTGCCGCCTACACGGCCTTCAGCGCGGCGGTGGGGGTGACGCTCCTCCTGAGGCCCCTGAGGGCGACCTATGCGCTCACAGCTGTCATAGCTGGGCTCATGACGCTCGCTATGATACTTGACGCCGCCCTGGGGCTCCCGCTCAGCTCCGTGTACTCCCCAGGCTCCATGGCCGGAATTGACTACCTGTTCGGCATGGGCCTAACGCCGTTCTCGTCGCTTGGGGTGACGCTCTCTTTCGCCTCGCTCATGCTCTTATCGGCCGGCGCCTCAGGGGCCTCAATAAGGGCCTTGAGGGCCAGGGCTTGAGCCAGGCGGGCAGCCCCTTTTCTTAATAAACTTCTTTCTTTGCCAACGTTTCAGGCGGGGAAGCTAAGTGGAAAGGGGAAGCGGCCTGCTGCTGCACATAACTTCCCTCCCAGGCTCCCCTTTAGTGGGTGACCTGGGCCCCTCAGCCCACGAGTTCCTCGAAATACTTAGGGAGGCGGGGCAGAGGTACTGGCAGGTGCTGCCCCTAAGCCCCACCGCCCCTGAGCACGACAACTCGCCCTACAGCGGCCTCTCGGCCTTCGCCGGGAACCCCATAATGGTGAGCCCCCAGCTGCTGGCAAACGAGGGGCTCCTCACCGCTGAGGAGCTCGCCTCCATCCCGCGGGGGGAGCCGAACAGGGTGGACTACGGGCTTGCTTATGAGCACAGGGCGAGGCTCCTCAGGCTGGCCTTCTCAAGGTTTAAGCCCAGCGGCGACTACGACAGGTTCCTTGACAGGAACTCCTGGTGGCTTGAGGACTACGCGCTTTACGTCTCGCTGAGGGAGCACTTCAAGGGCTCCGACTGGTCCTCGTGGCCCGAGGGCCTCAGGCGCAGGGACAGGGGCGAGCTGCAGGCCTGGCGCGAGAGGCTGAAGGAGAGGGTGGAGCTTGAGTACTTCGTCCAGTACGAGTTCTTCTCGCAGTGGTCCTCGCTCAGGGCGCATGCGAGGAGGCTCGGCATAAGGATAATAGGCGACATACCGATTTACGTGAGCTACGACAGCGCCGACGTGTGGTCAAACCCAAGGATATTCAAGCTGGGCCGCGACCTCAGGCCTACCTACGTCTCCGGGGTGCCGCCCGACTACTTCAGCAGGACCGGGCAGCTGTGGAACACGCCCGTCTACGACTGGGAGTCGCTCAGGAGGGAGAGGTACTCCTGGTGGATAAGGAGGTTCGCCCACGCCTCGGAGCTCTTCGACGCGGTCAGGCTTGACCACTTCAGGGGCTTCGCCGCCTACTGGGAGGTGCCGGCGGGCGAGAGGACGGCCGTCAACGGCAGGTGGACCAAGGGCCCTGGGGAGGACCTCTTCAGGCGGGTTATGAGGGAGGTGCCGAGGCTCCAGCTCATAGCTGAGGACCTGGGGTTCATAACGCCTGACGTGGTGCAGCTCAGGGACAGGCTCGGCCTCCCCGGCCTCAAGGTGCTGCAGTTCGCCTGGGACGGTAACCCAAACAACCCGTACAAGCCGCACAACTACGGCAGGAACTTCGTTGTTTACACGGGCACCCACGACAACAACACGATAGTTGGCTGGTTCCTCCGCGAGGCCTCCCCCAGGGCGAGGCGCGAGGCAATGAACTACATGGGGCTCAGGGATGTTAGGGGGATAAACTGGGCCTTCATAAGGCTCGCCATGATGAGCGTGGCGGACGTGTCAATATTCCCAGTCCAGGACGTGCTTGGCCTGGGCCCTGAGGCCAGGATGAACACGCCGGGCACCGTTGGCAACAACTGGAGGTGGAGGCTTGACTCATTTGATGGGCTCAGGAGGGCCGCGGGGAGGCTCAGGGACATGGCCAGGGCCTACGGGCGTTAGCTTACTCTATATAGAGAAAGTTATAATAGCCTCAAGCGTTTTCTAAATGGCAGCGAGAGCCTTGAGTGAGGGGAAGAGGAAGCTGGGTATAGTGTTCGCCTCAGGCGCTTCCAACAGGATATGCTGCCTGATAATATACGGCGCCACGGCGCTGGCCATGGGCTACGACGTCAGGGTGCACCTGGTCAACGAGGGGCTGGTTGCCTTTAAGAAGGAAGTCCTTCCCAGGCTGAGCACTGATGACGTAGACCTGACCACGTTCCCACAGTACTTCAAGCCCTACGTGGAGACCTACCTGAAGAACCTCAAGGAGTCGATCAGCTCTGGCAAGGTAAAGGACTGGTACTCGTGGATAAAGGAGCTGAAGGACCTCTACAAGGACTCATTCAAGATATACGCCTGCCCCCCGGCGGCCCAGTTCTACAACGTTAAGAAGGAGGACCTGGCTGACGTGGTTGACGACATAAAGGGCGCCGAGGCGTTCCTTGACGAGGTCTACGGGGGCCCCATACTCTACATAGGCTGAGCCGACACCTCTTCAATGGCGTTTTGGACCCACCTGCTTTTCGGCCTCGCACGAGAGCTTTCAATCACCGCTTCAGCCGGTTCGCTACCGCTCATCGGCCACTGGTCCTTTGGCCTGGAACGTTAATTAGCTGAGCCCCGGGCCCTTGAAGGCACCCTGGCCTCTAGGAACATCAGCTTAAGGGCGCTCATGTAGGGCTCCGGCACCCCGAGGGCCTCAAGGTCCCTGACAACGAGGCTGGCGTCATATTTGGCCCTCTTTAGCTCCACTTCGCCGTTCTCAGTGTCGATGACAGCGTAGGCCGCCCTCGGGTCCCCATCCCTTGGCTGGCCCACGCTGCCTGGGTTCACGAGGAGGCTGCCCCCGATCCTCCTCACAAACTGGTAATGCGTGTGCCCCACCAGGTACAGGGAATAGTCCAGCCTGCCGCCGGTAGGCGGTGAGAGCCTGAGGCTCCTCGTGAGCATTTTCTTCACGGAGTCGTCGTCAAGCCATGGGTAGATGTAGCCGTAAAGGGGGCTTGAGGGCGAGCCGTGAACCGCCAGCGACCTCCCCATGCGGCCCAGGTCGAGCTCCAGCCTCTCAGGCCATGAAGCTATGAGCGCTAGGTCGCCATCTGAGACAAGCCTTTTCGTGTAGTTCTCCCTGAAGAAGACGCTCACCCAATGGGTCTCCTCGCCGCACATGCAGTCGACTCCATGGACCAGGGCGTTATCGTGGTTCCCCATGACAGCCCTCGCGCCAACGGACCTAAGCACGTCTATGACCTCGCCCGGCCTTGGACCATAGTCCACGGCGTCCCCAAGAAACAGCACCTCGTCGTAGCTCTCGGAGCCAATAACGGCGCGTAAGGCGTAAGGGTTTCCATGAGCGTCGCTCAGCACCAGCAGCTTCGTCATAATCCCTGGCCCTGAAGCTCCCTACGCTCGCCGCTGATAAACTTAAATAAGGACATCTACGTTCGCGGCGCGCTTGCCTTCATAGCACAAAATTAATGGCAGGCCTCACCTTCAGGCGGCGAGGAGGTCAGCCAATACAGGCAAGTGGTGGGCCCGGCCGGACTTGAACCGGCGACCTCCGCCGTGTCAGGGCGGCGTCCTAACCAATCTAGACTACGGGCCCACCAGCACTCTTGGCTTTCGGCCTAGTTTTTAAGCTCTGTGCAGCCGCAAAAGTCAATAGTAAGGTATAAGATATTTCGATTAACTTGATACTCAAGGCGGCCGGCTTGGAGTATAAGTGGAAGGCGCTGTCAGTTACAAGCGTCGGCTCACTGATGTCGGCAATAGACAGCACCGTGGTGCTCCTGGCCCTCGTTCCCATAGCTGAGGACCTTCACGCCGACTACGTAACTATAGTCTGGATAGTTGTGGCCTACCTGCTTGCCAACACCTCTCTGGTGCTCACCTTTGGAAGGGTCGGCGACACCTACGGGAGGAAGAAGATATACAACGCCGGCTTCGTGGTGTTCACAATAGGCTCCCTGCTCTCGGCGCTGTCCCAGAGCGGCCTTGAGCTGGTGGCCTTCAGGGCACTGCAGGGCATAGGCTCTGCTATGATGCTATCAAACTCCCTTGCAATAATTTCTGAGGCGTTCCCAGTAAACGAAAGGGGCAGGGCGCTGGGCATTAACTCCATAGTGTGGTCCTCGGGCACTGTGCTGGGCATAATCCTGGGAGGGCTAATAATAACATATACCACGTGGAGGTGGATATTCCTGATCAACGTGCCCATAGGAATCTTTGGGACGCTGTGGGCTTACGTGACCCTCAGGGAGACGAATTTCAGGAGGGTCGGCGAAAGCTTTGACGTGCCCGCGGCCGTCCTGTTCACTTTGGGCATACTTGCGCTTCAGCTGGGCTTCACGTTAGGCCTCCTAAGGGGATGGTCCGACACGTACACGCTGCTGTCATTTGCAGCGGCACCCCCGCTGCTCGCGGCGTTCGCCTTCTGGGAGCTGTATAAGGTTAGGGATCCTATCGTAGACCTCAGGATGTTTAAGTATAACAGGATGTTCACAGCATCGATATTCACGGCAACCGTGCAGAGCCTGGCGATGTTTGCGGTGAACTTCCTCCTCCTGTTCTACCTTGAGGGCATATTCGGCCTGCCGGTGCTGACGGCCTCCTACTTAATAATACCCATGGCAGCCGTCAACATGATAGCTGGCCCCATAGGGGGCAGGCTGACCGACAAGTATGGCCCGAGGCCAATAAGCACGGCGGGCCTCGTAATACAGGGCGCCGCG
The DNA here is from genome assembly GCF_049973875.1 of Acidilobus sp. Taxonomy (NCBI): domain Archaea; kingdom Thermoproteati; phylum Thermoproteota; class Thermoprotei; order Acidilobales; family Acidilobaceae; genus Acidilobus; species Acidilobus sp. The sequence continues at coordinate 71,462 of NZ_JBMFJI010000006.1, read as the reverse complement.
CTGTTCCTGCTAGCGATGATGAACGCGAGGACCCCGCTCTGGTGGGTTGCCATGGTGGAGGGCATCTATGGCCTTGGAGGCGGCCTCTTCTGGCCCTCAAACACGACTGCCGTGATATCGTCAGCTCCCAGGGAGAGGTACGGCGTCGCCTCCGGGACCCTGACCACGTTCAGGAACACAGGGATGATCCTGAGCTTCGCCGTCTCCTTGACGTCAGTGACGGCGGCCCTGCCTGCGTACTACGTCTACCAGCTCTTTGTCGGCACCCTGAGCGGCCACCTCCCCTCCTCGTTGATGATAAGTTACCTCAACGCTCAGGCCTTCGCCTACCATGTCTCCCTTGGGCTTCTGGCCATAGCCGTGGTGCTCTCGGCCCTCAGGCCTTCGGGCACCCTCGCCAGGCACTCGGGGATGAAGGAGGTCGCCGCCCACCCCATGGTTAGGGCGAACGATGATAACGGCAGGAGCTAACTGTTTAAATTTTGATCACCCAGCTAGCCCAGGTGAAGAGCTGGTGCAGGAAATAAGGAAGCCCGCCCACGCTGGCAGCTTTTACCCGGCTGACAGGGATGACCTGGTAAAGTCGATAGAGTCAAGCTTCCTCCACAGGCTTGGCCCAGGAAAGCTCCCCCAGGCGCCGCCCTCAAGGAACAGGACAAGCGTCGGCTACCTGGTGCCCCACGCAGGTTACATGTACAGCGGCCCCGTTGCCGCGCACAGCTACTATAACATGGCCCAGGAGGGAGCCCCCAAGGTGGTTGTGGTGGCGGGCCCCAACCACACGGGTCTCGGCGAGGCAGCCTCGCTCTGGCAGGGGGACGCGTGGGAGACCCCCCTTGGAACTGTTGAGGTTGACAGGGAGGTCGAAAAGCTGATAATATCAAATACCAAGTACTTCACCTTCGATAACGAGGCGCACCTGTACGAGCACTCGGTTGAGGTCCAGGTCCCATTCCTTCAGTACATCTTTGACTCCAACTTTAAGCTCGTCCCCATAGTGATAAAGCTTCAGAACCCTGAGGTGTCCAAGGACCTCGCCGACGCCCTAGTCAAGATAATTAATGAGAACGGCGTTGACCTGCTCTTTGTGGCAAGCAGTGACATGAACCACTATGAGCCACACGACGTGACCGTCTCAAAGGATAACGAGGCCCTGAGGTACGTGGAGTCCCTGGACCCCGAGGGGCTTTTCAGGGTGCTCGAGGCCGACGACATAACCATGTGCGGGCCGGGCCCAGCGATGACGCTGCTTTACATGGGGAGAGGCCTGGGCGCCACCAGGGCCGTCGTATTGAAGCACGCAACTTCAGGCGATGTGACCGGCGAGAAGGACTGGGTAGTCGGCTACGCCTCCGCCGTGGTGCCGCTTCCCGGCAAGTAAAGATATCTATGGTGGCCTCCCTTGAGGCTCTCGCTAAGGCTGCCCCTCATAGTGATGGGCATTCCAATAGATGAGGTGGTAAACCCATACCTAGTAGTGCCGGGCGAGCAGGTGAAGTTTGAGCTGAAGTACCAGGAGAACTGTGAAGGGGCCGACCTCAGCGCCGAGGGCCTGCCGCAGGAGGTTGTCGGAAAGGCCAGGGAGTTCTGGAGAAGGCTGATGAGTGGCCTTAACATGAGCGACTGCTCCTACGTTAAGCCAGAGGGCCTGCCCCAGAGGCGGCCTGCCGCGAGCGTCTATGCGGCCTTAACAACGGCGCTCCTTTACCTCACCGCCAGGTCGCACTCGGACACCATGGACGAGCTGGAGATAGTTGAGATGGGAAGGATGTCAGACCCCTGGGGGGAGGGGGCCACGTGGTGGCAGAGCTCCATAGATGCCATGAGGTACGTGGCCGCCAGCGGTAAGGCCGCTGCGTACAGGAGCGAGGATGAAGTCGTTGACCTGCAGTTGGGCCGGGTGGACCTTAACATGGAGGTCAGGGCGTCCTCTGTTGTTGGCAGGGGGGCCACCAGGCAGGAGCTTGGCGAGAGCCTCTTTGACGCGGCGGTTCACATGATAGGCCAGGCCGTCGTGGACCTGTCTGACTCCCTCACGTCAGGCTCCCCGCTCAGGGGCGAGCTGGTTAAGAGGCTGAGGGTCCAGAACGCGGCAGCCTACCTCTTCTATGGAGTGCAGACGCCCCAGGGGGAGTGCGAGTGGGTTCCAGGGCTTCCCGGCGAGCTTGAGCTGGTGTGCCTTACGGCCTAGGCTTATTTTCCCTTGAGTTAAGGTTTACGCGGAGACGAGACTTGAGGTGCGGCCTGGCGGTAGTCAAGCTGGGGGGCTCCGCTATAACCGATAAGTCCTCGCCTGAGACCGTCAGGTGGGACGTGCTTGAAAGCCTTTCCGCGCAGGCGGCCAGCTACCTCAAGGCGGGCGGACGGCTGGCCCTAGTCCACGGCGGGGGCAGCTTTGGACATTACATAGTGAGCAGGCTGCTCTCCGAGAGAGGAAGGCTGGGCCCCAGCGAGGTATCAGAGGTGCAGAGGGAGATGCTCCTTCTCGGAATTGCCGTGGTCAACAGCCTCCTGTCGCACGGGGTACCTGTTAGCCTTCACGCCGCCCACAGCATGTGTACCGGCGAGAGAAGCTGCGACCTGACCCCGATGCTAAGGGACCTCGCGGCCGGCCTAACGCCGCTAACCTATGGGGACGCCGTGCTCACTGAGAGGGGTGGGGTGGTGGTGAGCGGCGACACCATAGCGTCCATGCTGGCCTCTGAGGCTAAGGCTGACTGCCTGATCTACGTTTCTGACGTCGAGGGCGTAATAGGCCCTGAAGGAAAAGTCCTGAGCGTTGTCAGCCCAAGGGATGAGATAGCTAACGTAGCCAAACATGGGGTTGACGTCACAGGCAGCATGAAGGGTAAGATCGCTGAGGCCGCCTCCGCCAAGGTTGCTAACACTAGGATAGTCAGGTGGGACTCGCTCCTGAGGGCACTTAATGGCGAGGAGGTAGGCACTAGGGTCGTGCCCTGACCTTTACTACTACGGCGTCGTTCAGTCCCGTCCACTTGAGTGAGTAGCCGACTAGGGCCAGAGCCTCCTGAACCCAGGGGCCATACTTTGACATCAGCTCGGAGAGCCTCCTGCCTTCAAGTCTCTCCCTGCTGAGGCTGTCAAGGAGCTCCCTTTTGACGAAGTAGTTCCAGAGCTTAACGTAGCCCTCCACCGTGCCATTAAACCTCCTCACGTCGTCAACCGTAACTCCATAGCGTTTAGCGACGTCCTCAAAGCTCACGTAGCTGCCCTCCACGTCTAGCTTTTCCGGCAGCTGCCCGGCGCGGGGCGCAAGCCTCGCCTTTAGCCACTCGTAGATAGGCGCCACGTTAACTTTATCCTTGTAGGAGACAACGTCGTGGCCCGTCAGCTTGAAGGCCCCAACGCCGAGGGACTCGTTGACGACGAGGAGTATGGGATCCCTGAGGCCGGCCAGCTTCCTGAGCTTGCTGTTTATGTACTCCTTGGTCCAGAAGCCCACGACCTCTATGAAGACCTTAGAGCTCCCGCTGCTGACCGCGAAGTCAGGTATCATTATCTCTCCAGTGGGAGTCACTAGGGGCTCCGGCTCCCTTATGACCAGCCAGCCGTTGTCCTTCGCCAGAAGGGTGAGCTTCCTGTAGAGGTCCTCCTCGACAGAGCTGTCAAACGTTATGCCTGAGGCCGCGGGCCTTCTGGGCATGGGCGCGTCGTCGCTAGTAACCTCCACGGTCACTATCCTCCTGGTTCTTCCCACAGCCACCTGAGCCCTGAGCCTCCAGCTGGGGCTCCTGAGCAGGTGGGGCACGAGCCTTGCCATCAGCCTGCCGTACCTGTCGGTCAGCTTAGCCAGCGACACCGGCCCGTAGACGTCCACCTGGACGGGCCTTGACCTTGCATAGTACATGAGTCCCAGCGCCTTAATCGACCTGAGCAGGTCCTTCCAAGTGTTGCTGACCTCAAACGTAACCATGTAGGACCTCAGCAGGAGGCCCTCCAGCTCCTCCATGTTATACTCCTCCATGAGGTCCCTGGGGCCTACTGTGGGCCCAGCAACTATGACGCGCTCAAGGTCCAAGTCCGAGTACATGAACCTCTCAGCGTCGACCCCCAGCTGTTTAGTTGCCTCCTCGAGCCTCCTGCGCCTCTCCTCCTCAGAGAGGGCCGGGCCTCCCTCGAAGAGCTTCTGCCTTATCAGGTATGGGCTTACCGGGGACTCCTCCTCAAGCACTAAGTGTCTCAGGGCCACCTCAGTTATGCCGTCAACGAGCTTAGGGTCATATATCCTCCTGAGGGGCTTTAGCTCCTCAAGGACCTCCCCAAGTTTAAGCCCAGGCCTGAGGTGCCTTAACACCTCAGAGAACACGTCCAGGTTGTCCTCGCCCGCGAAGAGCACCCTGGCCCTACCGCCTCTAACTACAAGCCTTACCAGGTCAGACCTCAGCACCTGACCTCCTCCTCATGCTCAGCCTGCTGTCGCTCGTGCCCCTTGTCACCAACTCTATGAGGAGGGCCCTCTTGCCCTCCGCGGGCCTCAGGACCCTGCCGAGCCTCTGTATGAACTGCCGCGGGGTCCCATAGCCCCCCACAACTATGGCTACGCTTGCGTCAGGCACGTCAACTCCTTCGTCGAACACGCTCGAGGCCACTATGACTCTGTATGCGCCCTTCCTGAAGAGCTCGAGTACCTTGAGCCTCTCCTGCTTAGGCGTCTTATAGGTCACGGCCGGCACGAGGAACTCGCGCGAGATCCTGTATGCCATTTCCGTGTCCCTAGTGAATATCAGCACTTTCCTGTCGCTGTACTCCGCCAGGAGCTTCCTCAGCGAATCAATTTTAGCCCTGGAGTTAACTGCTATCCTGACGGACTCGTACCAGGCCTCCACGGCGTCCCTGGCCACCGGGTTCTTTGCGGCCAACGACAGCAGCCTGTGAAAGTCCTCCAGCGACCTTAACGTGACGCCGAGCCTCTCCAGGTCCTCCCTTAGCCTGGCCCTCAGGGACTCATACCTTGACTTCTCGTCGTCTGTGAGGCTCACGTAAATCCTCTTGATGTCGTAGTCTGAGAGGTACTTGCCCCTCAGCTCCGCTGGCGAGAGCCTTATCACTATGGGGCCCACCAGGTCAGGCAACAGGACGTGCCTTCCGTCCTCCCTCTCAGGCGTCGCCGTGAGGCCAAGCCTGTAGGGGGAAGCCAGCACCTGGGCTACCTCCATGTAGCCAGGTGACGGGAGGTGGTGCACCTCGTCGAAAATTGCTAACATGAACCTGTTGCCCAGCTCCTCAGCCCTGCTGTAGGCGCTGTCATATGTAGATACCGTAATGCCGGCCACCTCGCTTTCGCCGCCGCCTAATATGCCGGGTGTCACGTCCAGGTGCCTCATTATCGCGCTTTTCCACTGGTGAAGCAGGTCTATCGTTGGCACCACAATTATCGTGGCGGCTCCTACCTCCTGGATGGCGGCCAGCGCGACGAGGGTCTTGCCGGCCCCTGTGGGGAGCACCACTACCCCTCTCATGCCGGCCCTCTTCCATGCCTCAAGGGCCCTCTCCTGGTAGTCCCTGAGCCTGATCCTCGGGGCGCGAAGGGCCTGGAGCGGGATGGGGTCAAGGACCCTGTCGTCAACGGTTAGGCCCGACTCTCGAAGGTAGTTCAGTACTTCATAGTACTTATATGGCAGTCCAACGTAGCCTCCAATCCTCTCATCGTACCTTAGGCCCGGCGCGTAAGAGTCGCTTACTAGCAGCCCCCTCCTGTAGCTGAGCTTAACCAAGGGCTCCCTTTACCTTAGGGAATTGTTGCAAGGCGAGGTTAAAGGCCTTCTAGCGAATTTCAAGTTCCCCTGCGAGCTCCTCCTCCTCTACTGGCATGCCGTTTATGGCCAGCCTGGTCATTATGTCCCCTGAGGCGTCCTCGCTGAGGCCCAGGGACTCGGGGTACACTAGGCCCGCGCCCCTCACCTTGCCTTCCAGCACGGCGATCGCGGCAAACCCAAGGAAGCTTCCAGTGACCTTGGCCATGGCTGTCACCCCGTCCTCGGCCCTGGTGACCTGGGTAAACCTGATCCCGCCGCCAGACTTGCCGTATACATCGACCACGAGCACTACTATGTCCCTGAAGTTAACCCTCATAGACCATATGAGGGAGGCCAGAACCTCGTCAGCCATAACCTCGTAGTTGCCGACGTGTATTGGCTTGTGTTCAAGGAGGCCCAACTTCTTGAGGCCCTTAATGAAGGCCACGTGGCCGGGCCACCTCAGCGTGTACTCAGCCAGGAAGGACACGTTTGAGTAGCTCTTGAGCAGCGTCCTGAGGCCGTCCGTCGGGAAGTACTCCAGCTCCCCGACTCCTGGGACGTATATTGTTCCCATGGGGCCCGAGAGCGGATCTATGGCCACGACCTTGCCATCAACTATCGTCCTGGCAGGTCTCCTGTACTCATCCACCAGGTCGGATATGCTCCAGCTCGGCACGAGGCCGAGGGGCGGGTCGGGCCTTTCGCTTATGCCGCCCACATAGATTTTAGCTCCCTTAAGGCCTCCCAGCTTCCTGTCGCCTATTCCGATGAGCATATTTGAGAGCCCGGGGGCGACGCCGGCGTCCATGAGCAGCAGAATTCCAGCCTTAGAGGCCAGCTGGCCCAGCTCCTCCGGGTCCTCGGGGAAGAATGAGACGTCTACTATGTTAGCGCCAAGGTTTATCAGGCCTTTAAGGGCCCTGTAGGCGATGCTCCCCGGCAGGGCAGTAACTATGAGGTCCACGGTGCCTACAGCCTTCTTAACTTCGTCAGGCGACAGCGCGTCAGCAACGGCATAAGGCATTCTGAGCCTCTCGGCGGTCCTCGCCAGAGAGTCCTTGGCCTTATCTACAAGGATGACTTCATGGCCCTCCCCCCTTATTACCGAGGCTGCTACTGAGCCCACGCCTCCAGCGCCTATCACTGCGACTCTAGCCAAAGCTTAGCACCGCCACAGAGAAGCTGCATCTCCACCATATTTAAAGTTGATCTTGGCGACCTGCACTGGCCCCAATGGGCCCCGGGCTAGGGAGTTCCGATACTCCTCACCGCTCGGCAGACCCTCTTGTCCTCACTGCCCGAGGCGCGCTGCCCAGTGCAGCACTAAAAATAAATGCGGCTTAGCCCTATAACCTCTGCCTGTCAAACTATAGACCGAGGAGCCTTGGAGGACGAGAGGCTCTCCAGGGCCTTGTATAAAGTTGTGGAGCTTGAGGGCAGGGTGCCTGACAGCATAGCTGACGGCTCCCTTGAAGAGGCCCTGAGAGAGCTGGCTGAAACGCTCAGCTCCCTGGAGCTGTCCGCTAGGGAGCCACAGGTGGTCAGAAGGCCCTACACAGGGATCAGCACGGAGGTAAAGCTACTGAGCGAGATGGCGCTGGCCCTCAGGCTCAGGATGCTTCAGACGGGCAGACATAACGTGATCGGGCTTAACTACTTCTACCACCGGCTGGACCAGGTCATATCTTACCTCCTTGAGGGCAGGCAGAGCAGGGGAGCGCTATCATTATAATTTACCCGTAGGCATGTTAGAAAAGCGGGGCCAACCTTGCAGGAGTTAGGGCTTGAGCTGCTGGGCCTCTCACTTATGATATTAGTTGGCAAGGTCCTGGGCGACGTCACCGAGAAGTATGGATATGGGAGAATAACTGGTGAGCTGTTAGGAGGAATGATAATGGGCCCCTTCGCGCTGGGAGACCTCATAAACGGCCTCCTAAACGTTAAGCTGTTTTACCTTGGCTCTGAGGTGCTGTTCCTATCGCAGCTTTCAGTCATTTTCCTGGTATTTGTGTCAGGCCTGGAGCACGGCTCTGCCCCCCTGAGGAGGGCGGGCATATGGGGTGCCCTTGGGGCTATCATGGGCGCCCTTGTGCCCTTTGCGCTCATCGTCGCTATTAGGGGCTACCTCTCGTTGGACCTTGACGTATCCATGATAGTTGGCTCCGCCCTGGCGTCAACTAGCCTAGCCGTGGTATCCGGCTCTCTCCAGTCGGCAAGGGTTAACGGCAAGTGGGTCGACTTCCTGCTCTCGGCCTCAGCAATAGATGACGTAGTCTCGTTGATCCTCCTCTCAATAGCCTTCGGAGTCTCCGAGTCCCACGGCACCACGCTTGTCGGCGTGATCAGGGTCGTGGCCTTTTACTCCGTGGCATGGGTCATAATATTTGTAACGTCAATAAAGGTGGTGCCGTTCCTCACGTCAAGGGTTGGAGGCCAGTACATTCTTGAGATGTCCCTAGTTGTCCTCTTTGGCATAATAGCCATAATGCAGGCCCTTGGGTTCTCGCCAATAATTGCCGCCTTCATAGCTGGCGTCTCGCTGAGCGAGTTCTCAGGCTCCCAGAGGCTTCAGGAGTTCTCTAGGTCCTTCCTACTGGTCTTTGGGTCCATATTCTTTGTCGTGGTTGGCGCGGAGTTTGACTTAGTTACAATGGGCTTGACAGACCTGTTGGCTTCGTTTATAATGATCGCGGCCGCCCTGATTGGGAAGCTGGCCGGCGTCCTGCCCTTCGCCTACGCAATGACTAGGAATGGGAAGGAGTCCGTGCTCGCTGGGACTGGCATGGAGCCAAGGGGGGAGGTCGGCCTTGCCATTGCATCAGCCGCGCTTCAGCTAGGCTTCATAGACCAGCAATGCTATAGCGCACTAACGCTTTCACTTATGCTCACTACAATACTAGGTCTCATAGCCTATAGCAGGGCCATACGGAGGTTATAAAAGGCCTTTGAGTCTGTTAGGGTATTGAGAACTCCTTGAGCTCACTTCTGCTGTTGCCCTGTCGGGCCTCCGCCCTGCTTCTTCTCCTCGCTGACAACTAGGTCCCTGACGCCCATGAGGCCCACTGGGGACATGGGCCCTCCTGTGGGCGGGCCTGCGACAGGCAGGTTGGCAGGTATGAAGACGAGCATGTTCTTGCCCTCCATGCCCAGCTCGTATATCATGTTCATCCACCTCAGCATGAACGCCCTGTCATTATTGACGTAGAGGTTTGCGGCTTCAACCATCTTCTGGGCGGCCTCATACTCGGCCTGGGCGAGCGTCACCCTGGCCCTCCTCTCCCTCTCGGCCTGGGCCTGCCTCGACATCGCCTGGACCAGGTCAGGTGGTATCTCAACGTTCCTTATCTCTACGGCAGTTACCTTAACGCCCCAGGTCTCGGTCTTGCTGTCAATTATGTTCCTGGCGAGCGCAGCCACCTTCTCCCTCTCAGTGAGTATCTCATCTAGCATCGTCTGGCCTATGACTTCCCTTAGGGTAGTCTCAGCCGCGAGCCTGGTGGCGACGTTGTAGTCCTCCACCTTAAGCACAACTTTTTCCAGGTCGACGGGCTGGTAGTACATTACAGCGTCAACTATGACGGGTATGTTGTCCTTCGTGAGGCTCTGCTCGGTCCTAAAGGCTATGGCCTGAAGCCTCGTCGATATCCTCATAGGGACCCTACCTATTATTGGCGGCACGTACACTATACCTGGACCCTTAAGGCCAGCGAACCTGCCAAGTATCAGGACTGGCAGCCTCTCCCACTCGTTGACAACCTTTATTCCGCTCAGCAGAATTATGGCCACTATAAGCACGATAAACGCTATTATTATGTCCAGCACTAAGCTCACTCAGATCACCACTTCTATGTAGTTAGTGAAATACTTAAACCTACCTAGAAATACTTAAACCTACCTAAGATGCCAGAATCCGTCTTCATGAACCCCTCCCCTCGCCTGTGGCCCTCTCGACAAAGAGGGTCACTCCCTCGACTTTAACTACCTTCACCTTCTCCCCGACCTTTATGGCCTCGCCAGAGGCCGACACGGCCCTCCACACGATGCCCTGCACCCTGACCTCGCCCACGGGAGCCAGGTCGCTCACTACGACGCCGACATCACCTATCAGGGACTCGGGCCCAGCCATCACCCTCTTACGCTTCATGGGTGAGGCTATCCACCTTATGTAAAGCCCCAGCACGACGCCGACTATGGCTACAACGGAGTCCGTGAGCACGTACTTAGACGCTGTTGGGACGCTGGTGGCCACGTAGGGTATCCCCATGGCCAAGAGGTATATGCCCGCGGCTGAAGTTATGGCCCCCGCTATCATTGCAAAGCCGTGACTCATCTTAAGCTCCAGGAACATTATTATGGCCCCCAGGAGCAGCAGCGTCAAGCCTATGGCCGAGGCGCCTATTATCTCAGCGCCCACGAGGCCCATAATTATGGCGGTCACGCCCACGGCCGATACTATAAACGTAGGGTGGAAGAGGTCTATCAGTATAGCCATGAAGCCCAGCGTTATTAGTATGCCGTCGACGGTGCTGTTGCTCAGAACGCTCAGGAACTGCTCGTAAGCGTTTTCAGATATCTGCACCTGGGTCGCGCTAGCGAGGCCCCACTCACTCATGGCCTGGGAGAGGCTGTTTGAGATGTTATTTATTAGGTGATACCTTAGTGCCTCCTCAGCGGTGAAAGCCCTATCGTCAACTACCATTATCTTGGCTGCAGTCGCGTTCCTGCCCCACTTGCTTGCTAACGACTCCATGAACACTATCATTGCGTCCTCGGTGTGGTTCTGCTCAAGAGGAGTGCCCCCAACCACTATGGGAGTCGAGGGACCTATGAAGGTGCCGTTGGCCATTATGATGCTGTTAGCGGCCATGGCTATGTAGCTGCCCGCCGACGCTGCCATGCCGTCGGGGGGCACGTAGGTGTAAACCGGTATGCCGGCGTCCTGAGCCTGCTCTATATAGCTCACTATCTTAAGCATGTCGCTCAGGTAGCCGCCAGGGGTGTTCATCACGATCACTATTGCCTTAGCTTTCAGCAGCTCTGCCGTGGTCACGGCCCTCTGCATCATGGTTGATGACCCTAAGTCCACGGGGACGTTAAAGTTAACAACTACAACCGTGGCGTTGCTAGTTGGGGCTGACGCGGCCTCCGCATGCCACAGCTGGGCCGCATTTATGGCAGCCAGCACTAGAGCTACTCCTAACAGCCAGAGCAAGAGCTTTATCTTCAACTTCAGCCCTTTTTATGTGGAGCGGGCGAAAGCTATAAAGTAACGCTAAGGCGATAGGCATGGGCGAGCAGACCAGCGTAGGCTTCTTCTCAAGGCTGAGGTGGGGGGGTTGGCAGCACGGCGCTGGTAATAGGGCTCGCCACAGTTGCGGCTTACCTGATAGCCACCGGCCTAGAGCACAATGATACCCTGAGGCTCTTCTCCGGCGGCGTTCTAACTATAGTGGACGTAATTATTGTTGTTGCCAAGGGCCTCGAGAGGATAACCCCCATGAGGCCCCCCTCTGAGAGCCTCGTTGGAAGGAGCGGCGTCGTTGTCATAAGTATAAGGCCCCCGAAGCCGGCGTGGTCAGAGTCGATAACGAGCTGTGGTCAGCTGTAAGCGACCTTGAGATCAGGGAGGGGAGCAGGGTTGTAGTAGTTGAAAGGCAGGGCCTCTATGTTAAGGTTAAGCCTATAAGTGAAGGAAACTCCGCTGCCGATGAGGCCTGAGCGCGGCAAGAGGCCAACCACGGTGAACGCCTTAGCTTAGGCGTCTCCTGTGCAAAGGTTTTTATCGAACGCTAGGCCAACGATAACTAGGCGACCTATGTATGGTGTTCCGTAAGATATCTGTCATGGCTAAAATCTTTGATACGAGGGATCACGCAGTAGTTATTATAGACGCTACTCCAGTGCTCATAGTCAAGCATAACGGTGAGTTCTACGCCATGGACGCCAGGTGCCCCCACATGGGCTGCGGCGTGCTCAGCGACGTCGAGGACGGGCATGTAGCTGTCTGCCCTCTCCATAAGGCTAAGTTTGACGTGCTCACTGGCAACATGGTTTCACAGCCTATAGTTATGCCTGAGAGGCGGTGTGAGTTCAACAAGGAGCTGCAGCCGCCGCTTAAGACCTATAGGGTGAGGGTGAGCCCTGAGGGCCTTCTTGAGGTCGATATCTAAAGCTTTTGTGCGCCCTCGCCTCACGGTCTATCGCGCCTTCAGGCCGGCCTGAGAGGTCAGCTTTTAAGCGGGCCCCACAGAGCGTAAGCGGAGCTGAAATGGTAAGCCTGAGCCTGGAAGTCAAGGACGTTCAGCCCTCAAAGCTCGAGGGCGTTAAGATAGCAAGGGCTGAGGGACAGAGCGAGACCGTGACTTTTGATGTAATCGAAAGCATCTACACCGTGAACTCTGGGGATAGGATAGAGATTGTCATAGATGAGAGCAAGCCCGACGACCTCGATTCTTTCGAGTTCTGCGGCCACGGGTACCTGGCTGCAGACGAAAGTAAAGGGTTCACGCTGCTGTCGCTCTGGGGCATACTCTTTAAGTTTGCGCCTCCCCTAGGACTTAAGGCCGATACTAAGTACTACCTCTGCATGAGAAGAGTCAAGGGTTAACTTATTAACTTCCAGAGCTGGTCGCCAGGGTAATGCAGGTTCTCTACCACCTTGCCCTTTGACTTCTCTTTAGCCATCTGTGATATGGTCTCGCTGTCCTTAAGGGCCCTCCCGACGCCCACCGGCACGTTGCTCTGCTCATCTACTATTACAACAACGTCACCCTCCTTGAAGGTGCCAACGACCTTCCTTATGCCGGGAGCCATCAAGTCCGCGCCGCGGCCTATGGCCTGGGAGGCCCCCCTGTCAACTACCACGTACGGCAGCCACGAGAAGCCCCTCCTCAGGAGGCACATGAGCGTAGGTATCAGAACTTCCCTGACCCTAGCAAGGCATGCGAGCCCGGCATCAAAGTACACCGTGTAGTCCGAGGATCTGGCTTCCTCTAAATCATCCCAAGTAACGGGTACGTTGCCCAGCCTGGCCTTAGCTTCATCAGCGAGCTGCTTAACGGCTTTCTTTGAGAGCTTATACCTGGTTGAGAACTTCCCTGGCATCTTAACCCCTCGGCTCTTACATGCCATAGCCTTAAAATAAGTTCATCTTACAAGACTTTATGGATCTCGCCGACGGTTAACACGCCAAAGAAGCCGCGTCCTCGCAGACCCGTTGCTCTTCATCTTCAGGATCAGCCAGTGAGCGCCTGTCATCGGACGCCTGTATATGGCGGGCCTGGCGAGGCTAAAAGGCACTGTTAGTATGTTTGCAATATGTCATAATTAATTAAAATCATATTATGGTTTTAACCTTAAGGTTTCAAGCGTGGGCACGTCATAGAGATATTTAAAGGCCAAAGAGCGTCGGTGATGGGGAAGGGCTTGAGCCAGGAAGGCGATAAGAACAGAAGGCTCTCGCTCATGCTTATAGTTGTTGCCATGTTCCTGATAATCGTGGGCGGCGCCGTAAGCTTAGCTTACGCCATGTCGATGTTTTCAGCGTCCTACAACCCTAACTCTAACCTCACCAAGACTCTCTACAACGAGTCCCTGGCCAGAGGGTATAATTACACGGTCACGCAAATTCAGTCCCTTATGAGGCAGGCCTCAGAGGCAATAATGGGCGTAAGCGCATTTATGATAGTGCTTGGAGTTCTCACATGGCTCTTCGTCTACAGGCCTGACACCGCTGGGCAGTACTCAAGGGCCTCCCTAAGCGCCCTTATGCTAGGGATACTTTACATACTGGTCGGCCTGGAGGGCCTAGCTTACAGCCTGCTCCTCTGTATCATTGGGGGCGGCATCCTGATATACGTTTGGTATAATCTGAGGAAGCACGCAAGGCTTGCGGCCGTTGCCGCCTCGCCGAGCGATTCAGGCAGCCTGCAGGGCGGCGTGTAGCCATCAATACTGAGCTTTTTAAGTATAACTTATGGAGAGCCTATAAGGACCCGTAATGGTCGTGCTCGAGGCCCCAGCAGTCAAGGTCTACGAGTCACCAAGGGCTAAGTGCGTTAAGTGCGGAGCTCCGGCCAGGATTAGGCTAAGCTACGCCAACGCCTGGTTCTGCGATAAGCACTTCAGGGAGTACGTCAAGGAGAGGGTAAAGAATAACATCATAAAGTACAACATGGTGAAGAGGGGCGAGACCCTCCTGGTGGCCGTCTCCGGCGGCAAGGACAGCGTGACCCTCATGAGTGTGCTTGACGAGGCAGCCCCGGAGCTTGGAGTTAACATAGTTGCAGTTCACATAGTTCTGGGCATGGGCGAGTTCTCCGAGAAGTCCCTTGAGGCCTTCAGGGACGCCTGCTCAAAGGCTAAGAACGTTAAGTGCGTCACAGTTGACCTCAAGGAGCTCCTGGGAATGTACATGCCTGAGATAATAAGGCGCAGCAGGAGGCCGGCCTGCAGCGTCTGCGGCCTAGTTAAAAGGTACATACTTAACGCTATGGCCGTGTCCCTAGGCGCCTCAGCGATAGCCACTGGACATCACATGAACGACCTCATGACTTATGCCATCAAGAACTTCATGGAGCAGAAACTTGATAACATAACTAAGCTGGGGCCTGTCAGCGAGTCCGAGGGCTCAGCAGTCAAGAGGGTGAGGCCCCTCTACGACATCTACGAGGACGAGACCAGGGCCTTCGTCAAGGTCTACGGCCTAAACTATGTTGACATAGAGTGCCCCTTCAAGTCGACCTCAACGCTTGAGGTGATAATAAAGGACATGCTCAGCAGGGCCGAGAGCGAGAGCCCCAGCCTTACAATATCCGCGGCCAGGGCACTAGCAAGGAACCTGCCGTCATACCCGAGGCCTGCGAGCGCGCCCAACAGGTGCCGCCTCTGCGGCATGCCGTCAAACGGCGACGTCTGCGGCTTCTGCAAGCTAACTAAGAGCCTGACCGGCGCCCCGCTGGGGCCTGAGGTGAGAAGCCGCATAGAGGGCTTGATGAGCAGCTTAAGAACTAGCTGATAATTCTTGAAAGCCGCGTCAGGAGCTTCGCGCCCTTAGCTGTGACCAAGACCATGTCCTCCACCCTGACCCCGTAGACCCCTGGGATGTAGAACCCTGGCTCCACGGTAACCACCATGTTCTTCTCAAGCACGTCTGTTGACGCCGGGGCCAAGTAGGGCACCTCGTGAACCTCCACCCCAACGCCGTGGCCAAGCCCGTGGTTATAGAACTTGTCCAGGCCCTCCTTGGCGAGCACTCTGCGCGAGGCCAGATCAGGGCTTCTGGCCTCGACCCCAGGGGCTATCTGGTCTACAGCAGCGGCCTGGGCCTCCGCGACAAGCTCAATGAGCCTCTTATACTCGGCTCCCCCTTCCCCGTGCCACATGCTTCTGGTCGTGTCGCTGGCGTAGCCATACATGTCTGCTCCGAAGTCTATCAGCACGGGGCCGGGCTTCTGCAGCCTGACGGGCGTCGGCGTGTGGTGAGGCAGCGCTGTATGGTCATAGAATGCTACAATTGTCGGAAATGACTCGCCCCAGGCGCCCTGCCTCATTAATGACGAGTAGAAGGCTGCCTCGACCTCGCTCTCTGACGGGTTGGAGCCCAGCAGCTCTATGGCCTCCCTGAAGGCCTGCTCTGCCGCGGCTATCGAGTCAAGCATCGCCTGCACCTCCCAGTCGTCCTTTATGGCCCTCACCTTAGCTATTGGGCCGCTCATGTCCTTTGCCTGAAGCTGCTGGGCTATGTTAAGAGAGGCGTAGTCAGCCCACTGAAGGTCAGCCCCTATCGACTTGACATTGCAGTTTCCTAGGACCTGTTTTACCGCGTCTGTAAGCCCTCCGCTTATTAGGTCGCTCTGGGGCACCATTGCCATGCCTACTGAGGCCTCGCCCGACCTCCTGTAGAAGGCCTTGACAGCCACGTCCTTAGGAGACATTGACGAGACCCTGTTATAGTCAAGGACCGAGGTGAGTATCATGTCGCCGCAGTCCCTCGTTATCAACATGGCTCCGGTGGGCTCCCTTATGCCTGTGGCGTACGTTATGTTTGGGGCCCCCAGGAGCAGCAGGGCATCCACGGACTCCTTGTCTAGGAGGTCGCGGAGCTTCCTCCTGTTCAGGTCCCACCTAGCCTCCAAGCCACGCACCGAGGACTTGCAGCCAGGCCGCCAAAATAAACGCTGGCCCTGTCGCTCACACTATCCTTACCCTGTTCACCTTCTTGTTCTGCCACGAGTACCTCCTAATCCTCTTGCTCCTGCCGAAGCCGCAGGCGGCACAGTAGCCCTTAGCTACGTTAAACGCCCTCCTCCCGCACCTCCTGCACACTATGTGCGTGTACCCCCTTCCCATCTTGCCAAACGAGGCCGTTCCCTTGACCACTGCCCATCACCTTTTCACTTAACCGGACTTATGGCTACTATGCTGTCGCCTCTGACC
This sequence comes from Acidilobus sp., assembly GCF_049973875.1. Lineage (NCBI taxonomy): Archaea > Thermoproteati > Thermoproteota > Thermoprotei > Acidilobales > Acidilobaceae > Acidilobus > Acidilobus sp. The sequence goes on along the minus strand of NZ_JBMFJI010000006.1, from coordinate 55,266 downwards.
AGCACCGTGCCGAGGTTTCTCGAGCCCTTCTCTGTAAGCTCCTCTGCGTTCTCAAGCACCAGGTTCAGGTGCTGGTCGAAGCTCTTCAGCACTCCCTTGACGCCCTCGCCCTCCTTGAGCTTGACATAGACGCTGGCGTTCAGGTACTCATTCATTACCTTGAAAGTGTTCGTCCTCTCCGCCTGATTTGCCATGTACTTTCACCTGCAGTGGCTGGGCCCCAAGGAGTTAAAAGCGTGCGTGAGGTTATGTGATATAAGGGCGGTCGACCTCCATTATAAGGGGCCCTTTCCAACAACCCTTATTTTAACCCGCCCTAGATACAGGGAACTGAAGGGCCCGTAGCCCAGCCAGGATCAGGGCGCCAGCCTGCGGAGCTGGAGGTCCCGGGTTCAAGTCCCGGCGGGCCCGTAGTCTGCTTAAACTAGGCCGAGAACCTGTCAAGGCCTACTCCCTCGTGACCTCTTCCCTTGATGGAGGCGGCCTCCTCCTTCCTCCCGAAGAACTCAAGTATGGAGGCCACGGTCGCGGGGCCTATGCCTGGGATCCTCAACAGTTCCTGGGGGCTTGCGGTTGCCAGGGACTCGAGGGTCTTGAAGCCGGCGTTGTAGAGCCTCCTCGCCCTGACCCTCCCGACGCCGGGTATCTCCACGAGCTGCAGCAGCTCAGGCTTGACGCCCTCCTCTATGCGCTTTGACAGGAGCCTCAGCTTATCTGAGACCTCCTCAGGAAGCCCCGCCGCTGGGGCTATCTCGGCCAGGGAGCTGGCTATCCACTTAGCCGTGTCAATTATCGAGGCGACGTCACCTGGGCCAACGTCATAGGTCTCGGCAATCTTGTCGTCTGGAACCTCCTCTATCCAGTCGAGGAGGGCCAGGGTAGTCTTGAGGGCTGCCACGCTGTCCGGGTCGTCCCAGTCAACTACGTCTATTAAGGTAGGCACCCTGTCCACAGCCATGTCCATTATCTTCTCGCTCTCGGAGCTCCTGACGGGCAGCAGGTTCATGTCAGGCATGGAGGAGATTATATAGATGAGGCCCTCGGTGGTGAACTTGCCGTTGAACCTCTTGGCCAGCTTAGCTAGCTTGGGCACGCTCGCCGGGTCGAGGTAAGTCCTTGAGACCACGTAGCCTAGGTGAGTGGCCTTAAGCTTCCCGTCGGTCTCGTCTACGAGGTTCCAGGCTACGAGGTCGTCAAGCGATATCCTGAGGATTTGGCTCAGCTTCTCCTCCCCCCTCTGCACGTAGTAGAGAGTTTTCCTGTGCAGCTCCAGCAGCGACTGGAAGTCGTTGGCTATGCCTGAGGCCACAGCCCCAAGGGCCGAGTGCCTGACCCCCCTGACACCGTAAAGCCTGCTCTCGAGCCTCTCCGGCTTGGCCTTTATGTACTCCTCCATGAGCTCCCTGACGCTCCTCGGCCTTGAGGCCACTATGATTGCCTCGCCGTAGGGGTCAAGGCCTGGCCTGCCCGCCCTGCCGGCGAACTGCTTGTACTCAAAGACCTTTATGTCACGTGGGACGCCGTAACTTTCGTCGTACCTCTCCACCTCAGCGATGACCACCCTCCTGGCGGGGAGGTTGACCCCGGCCGCCAGCGTCGGCGTGGCAAATATGGCCGCTAAGGCCCCGTCCCTGAACGCGTCCTCTATTATAGTCCTCTGCTCGTTTGAAAGCCCAGCATGATGGTATGAGACCCCTGACATTATGAGCTCCGCTATCTCCTCCCTGAGGAGCCTAGGACCCTCGGTAGCCAATATCTTAGCTGCATACTCCCTGGCCTTTCCCTGGTTAAACTTAAGGAGGTTCCTTGGAAGCCTAGCGGCCATCTTGGCCAGCTGGACGGCCCTCCTCCTTGATTGTACGAAGACGAGCGTCTGGCCGCCCTGCCTGCTCTCGTCAACCACAAGGTTTATGCTGGGGTTTGCGCTCACCTCCTCAACCTTCCTCTTAGTGCCATCTGAAAAGTGTATGACGCCGTCCTTGTAGACTCCCTCGTTCAGGGGCACTGGCCTCCAGTTGCACTTCACCAGCCTAGCCCCTATCCATTTGGCTATCTCGTCGACATTTGATACAGTGGCGCTGAGCGCCACGACCTGGACGCTCTTCGACCTATAGAGGACCTTGGAGAGGAGGGTCTCGATTATCGGCCCCCTCTTTTCATCATCCACGTAGTGTATCTCATCAACAACTAGTGAGCCCATCTTATCAATAATGGAGGGGCTGTTCCTTATTATGGAGTCCAGCTTCTCGTAGGTGGTTATTATAACGTCGTTCCTGTTTACAATGATCTCATCGTTCACGTTTAAGTCCCCTATGCTTATGCCAACCTTAAGGTTCAGCCCCGTGAGGGCCTCCCTGAACTCCCTGTACTTCTCAGTGGCTATGCTCCTCAGGGGCGCGGTGTAGAAGGACTTCGCGCCCTTTAGGGCCGCGGAGGCCAGGGCCACCATAGCTATGAAGGTCTTCCCTGAGGCCGTGGGCGATGAGACCAGGAGGCTCTGGCCGTCCTCAACGCCTGCCTCAATGGCGGCCCTTTGCGGTGGGTAGAGCTCCTTGTAGCCCAGTATTTGCATCAGCCTCTCGGCGACCTTTGCTGGCAAAGTTCCTCACGTTAAACCTCCTTGTAGCAGTTGGACCTAATTTCTGCTATCTGGCCCTGCCTGTTCATAGCCCTTATGGTCTCCTCGACCTTGTCCGGCGCGGCCTTCGTCTGCGATGTGACCTCCTTTATTATATCGTCGAGCTTAACGCAGGGCCTGCCGTCCTCCCTGAGCCTCTTTATGGCGTCAACTATGACAGTCATGAGCTTCCTGGTGTGGAAGCTGGCGCCGGTCGCTATCATTGAGTAGTCTATGAAGCCGGACTCCACGTCAAGGCCCACGCTGCCCAGGAACGACAGCATGAGCCTCACGGCCTCCTCCGCGTCCTCTGCGTCTACCCTGTCCTTGAGCGCCATCCTGGCGTGGGCCTCGGAGAGCCTCACTAGGGCCTCGAGCTGCCTTGCGGTGACCGGCACGGGCGTCTGGCCCTCGTTGCCGTACTTTGAGGCGGAGGACCTCATTGTGACGAAGAACGACTCTATTATAGACTTGGCCTCCTCGGTCAGCTTAGGCCTTGAGTACCTCTTGGCGTATATTATGTACTTCTTAAGCAGCTGCGGGTCTATCTCAGGCACATACTTAGAATAGTCGCTGTGAACGTCCAGTATGTACCTCGCTAGCCTTCTGTCATGCTCCATAGCCATAACGTCCTTTACTACAAATATCAGGTCGAACCTCGAGAGCACGGTGGGCGGCAGGTTGACGTTATCTATGAAGCTCCTCTGGGGGTCATAAAGTCCATACTTGGGGTTGCCAGCTGCAAGGACGGCGGCCCTGGCGTTTAGCCTGGCCACTATGCCTGCCTTTGATATGCTCACCGACTGCTGCTCCATGGCCTCATGTATTGAGGCCCTGTCCTCAGGCCTCATCTTATCAAACTCGTCTATCACCGCAAGGCCTCCGTCAGCTAACACCATGGCGCCCGCCTCCAGGAAGTACTCACTGGTCTTTGGATCCTTCAGAACCGCGGCTGTCAGCCCAGCGGCTGTCGAGCCCTTGCCGCTGGTGTAGACGGACCTAGGGGCTATCCTGGCTGCAGACTGCAGGAGCTGGCTCTTGGCGACGCCTGGGTCTCCAACAAACAGTACATGTATGTCGCCCCTTATCCTGGTGCCGTCGGGAGCTACCTTGGGCACCCCTCCGAAGAGCTGGAGCGCTATGGCCTCCTTGAGGTCCCAGTGGCCATATATCGTGGGCGCTACGCTCGCTATGATCTTCTCCCTTATCCAGGGGTCCTTGGAGAGCTCGAGTATCCTCTCCTCGTCGTCCCTGGTTATGGCTACCTCCTCAAGCGCCTTCTCGGAGACCCTGAGGCTGTTGGCCTCTATCTTCAGCTCAAAGTAAGGCGCCTTGTCGTTTCCTCCTGCGGGGCTGGGCCTCACTATGCCTACCACGGTGACCAGGTCCCCGGGCCTAGCCATGTCAACTAGGTCTTCCGTGAGCTCCACTGTCACGCTCCTCGGCATCTGGCCCCCTGGGACGTCCTCGGGCCTCTCCTGGAGCGTTATCTCCTGCCAGTCTACATAGACCGACTTGTCACGCAGGAGCACGAACCTGCCGCCGGCCTCCCCGCAGACCGGGCACTGAAGGGGCCTATCTATCTTGTCCTCGAGGTACTCGTCCTCCTCGTAGGGCCACTGGAACTCAGCGTTACATCCCTCCTTTTCGTGCCGGTAGACGGCCTTGATCATCTTGCTCCTGACGGGCCTCATCCTGGTTATTATGCCCTCCACCTGGATCAGCTTGTTCATATACTGGGTCTTGATGTCCCTGATCTTGGTGGTCTCGTAAAGCCCCTGCACCCTCACGTGGAACTTTCCTTTGCGCTTGGCAAACTCCGCGTCCTCGCCGGTCACAAGCTCCAGGAGGGCCTCGTCAAACTCCTTCAGAACCTTCTGCGGCTCATCTATGAGCATGTTGGCGAGGTCAGTGTTGTACCTGTAAAGGTCCTGGAAGTCAACGAGCAGGCTGCTCAGGTCAAGGTTTATCACCCTGTGCAGCCTGTCCATGTACTTTAGGCCCTCGACGCTCCTGAAGTTCCTGATAAAGTCCTTGAACTTCTCCCCTATGCTCAGCTGCTCCTGCTCAGCGGCGCTCAACCGCCGCTCACCCCCATGAGGGACTGAATGTAGTTCTTCCACGAGTTGAAGGCGTTCTTGAGCTGCGTGTAGATGAGCACCTCCTCAGGAGTCATGTTAGGGACCTCCTCGTCCCCCATATCGGTTTGGGCGAGCCTCACTATCTTGGAGAGCCTCAGCTGGGAGAGCTCTATTACGTTCTTTTCGCTGACGTCCTTGTCATTTATCAGCATGTGCGAAGGTGACCTCTTTATAGCCTCGTCAAGGGACCTTATGAACTCGCCAACTGCAACGTAGAAGTCGGAGGGCAGCTGGGCAAGGTGAGAGCCGCTGGCGGACCTCCTCTCCTTGTAGTGGTAGTTGTTTATGTAGTTAACGTCTACCTCCTCCTTAGGTTTTGCGTAGCCTTCCTTTGAGAGCACCTCAGCTATCCACCTGGGCACCTCGACCTCGTCCCCCTTCTTCGCCTGAAGGGGACCGTCGGGTAGGGGTATGGTACAGTCATTCAATATCATGACCTTTATCGGCCTCAGCATGCCGTCAAAGCTAAGCAGTTGCAGCCTCTCTTCAAGCTTCACAGTGTCGCCCTAACCTAACTCTGCCGGCGAGAACCAATAAGGCCAGAGGGGCCCGCTCAGGGCTTGAGTGCAAGCCACCTTATTAGCCCAGGCCACAACAATAGTTAACGCGGGGCTCAATAGCTTGAGCACAGCCATAGAGGAGCTTCTGTGGACTGAGAAGTACAGGCCTAGGAGCCTGAAGGAGATAGTTAACCAGAAGGAGATAGTTGAGAGGCTCTCCAAGTTCGTCGCTGAGAAGAACATGCCCCACCTGCTCTTCGCCGGCCCGCCAGGCACCGGAAAGACCACCGCGGCCCACGCGCTGGCGCATGACCTCTACGGCGACAACTACACTCAGTACATGCTTGAGCTGAACGCCAGCGACGAGAGGGGAATAGACACAATAAGGGAGAAGGTAAAGGAGTTCGCCAGGAGCAAGACCCCGCCGGACATACCGTTCAAGATAGTGCTCCTTGACGAGGCTGACAACATGACGGCTGACGCGCAGCAGGCCCTCAGGAGGCTCATGGAGCTCTACAGCGCCAACACAAGGTTCATACTCGCTGCCAACTTCCCGTCAAAGATAATAGACCCCATACAGAGCAGGTGCGCCTTCTTCAGGTTCACCCCGCTCAGCAAGGATGACGTGGTGGGAAGGCTCAGGTACATAGCAGAGAAGGAGAACGTCAAGTATGACGAGGACGCGCTGGAGGCCATCTACGACATATCGGAGGGTGACATGAGGAAGGCAATAAACATACTTCAGACGGCGGCCTCCTTAGGCAAGGTTGACGTCGACTCCGTATATAAAGTAGTTGGTATGGCGAGGCCTAAGGACATAAGGGAGATGGTCGAGGAGGCGATCAAGGGCGACTTCGTGGGCGCCAGGGAGCTCCTCAGGAAGGTGATGATAGAGTACGGCCTCAGCGGCGAGGACGTCGTTAGGCAGATACACCGTGAGCTTTTCAGCAACGACCTCAAGATACCTGAGGAGCTCAGGGTTATGATAGCTGACTACCTTGGGGAAATCCACTACAGGATAGTCGAGGGAAGCGATGATGACATACAGCTCAGCGCGTTTTTGGCTTGGCTGGCAATGATGAGCAAGCGCGTGGGGGCAACAACGACATGAGCCTTCAGCAGCGTATTCCATGGATAATAAAGTACAGGCCCAAGAGTGTCAACGAGGTAGTAGACCAGGAGGAGGCTAAGAGCCAGTTCCTCACCTGGCTGGAGGCGTGGCTCAAGGGGAGGCCCCCAGAGAAGAGGGCGGCCATGCTCTATGGCCCCCCGGGCGTCGGGAAGACGAGCCTTGTTGAGGCGGCGGCGCATGACTATAAGCTTGAGGTGCTGGAGCTGAACGCCAGCGATTATAGGAGGGCCGAGGACATAAGGAGAACTGTTGGCGTTGCCGCCTTCAGGAGGCCCCTGACCGGAAGGCTAATGATAATACTCATGGACGAGGTTGATGGCATAAGCGCCAAGGGGGACGCCGGGGGCCTTGACGAGCTTCTAAGGATAATACCAAATGCGCAGAACCCCATAGTGCTTACCGCTAATGACCCGTGGAAGGATCAGCTCAGGCCCCTGAGGGAAGTGACGCTCATGATAGAGTTCAAGAACCTCTCCACTGGCAACGTAGTATCGCTTCTCCAGAACATATGTGACAGGGAGCACATAGAGTGCGACCGCGAGGCGCTGAGATACATAGCCGACAAGAACGCGGGGGACGTGAGGGCCTGCGTCAACGATCTAGAGGCAGTCGCGGAGGGATACGGGAAGGTCACCATGGAGCTTGCCAGGGCCCTCGTCAGGGGGAGGGACAAGAGCATCGACCTCTGGAGGACCCTTAATGACGTCTTTTATGCAAAGGCCGGGTGGATGGCCAAGAAGGCCGTGACCAACTCAGAGGAGGACTATGAGACCATTATGGCCTGGCTTAACGACAACATTCAAAATAAGTACGGGGACCCGGAGGACGCATTCAGGGCCTGGGACGCCCTCTCGAGGGCAAGCCTCTTCCTCTCCAGGGCTAAGGCCGGCGACTGGGACTTCCTCTCATATGTCTTTGATCTGATGGGGCCGGGCGTCGCGATGGCGAGACAGGTGGAACAGGCGCCCCTGAGGAACAGGTATCAGTACCCATCGAGGATAACGCTCATGGCTAAGCTTAAGGACATCAGGGGCGTCAGGGACTCCATAGCGGAGAAGTTAGCCTCAAGGCTCCACATATCAACGTCTACGTTCAAGGAGGACGTCCTACCTTACCTCTTCATAATATTTAGGCAGGGGGACCTGAACATGGCCGGAGGCCTCGTGGTGGGCTACGGCTTAACCGAGTCCGAAGTGCAGTACCTAGCTGGCCCCAGGAGCAAGGACGTGCTGAAGTCGGCCGAGGCGATCCGTGAAGCGCTCAGGAAGGGCTCTGAGACAAAGGCTACAGAGGAGAAGGGACCCCAAGGCCAGCCAAGGCAGGCCGAGAGAGGCAGTAAAGGCCAGCTGACGCTTGACATGTTTGGGCTAGGCTCAGGTACCCCTAGGCCCTCGGACGATAAAGGCAGGAGGGGAAGGTCCCGTAAGTGAGGCCCCTTATAGCTTATCTACAAAGTATATCTTATGCAACTTCTTGTAGAACGCCACCTGGCTGTTAACAAAGTCCAGGAGGTCCTTCTCCGTGACGCTTGCACCAGGCCTGAGAACAACCTTGGCCACGGGCCTCTCGCCGACCGCCGGGTCCTTCTCTCCATAGACATAAGCCTGCTGGACGTCTGGGTGCCTCATGAGAACCACCTCAAGATCCCTTGGAAATATAGGATAAGCCTTGTACTTTATCATCCTCTTCCTCACGCCCCTGAAGTAGAGCAGCCCCCTGTCATCAATGCTCATAAGGTCCCCTGTCCTTAGCCACCCGTTGTAGAAAGCTTTGCTCGTCTCCTCGGGGTCCTCATAGGCCTCCATTAGCCAGGGCGACTTAGCCAGCAGCTCCCCTGTCTCGCCTGGACCCTTCTCCTCGGCAGGGTTGTCGGGGTTCACGATCTTTATGTCAACGCCCGCTATGGGGGCGCCCACGGTACCTTTGACTTCCCCTACAGTGGTAGGCTGATACGTGAGGACCCAGGACTCCGTCATTCCATAGAACTGCACGAGCGGGGCGCCGAAGACGCTGCGGAAGCCCTCCTGGGTCTCAGGCCTCAGGGGCGCCCCGCCCGAGAGCCCGAGCCTCACGCCAGGGGGAGCGCCGCGGCTCTTAGCGGCCTCGACCAAGGAGTCATGCATTGTGGGGGCCCCTGATATGAAGTTTATGCCGTAAACTCTTATGGCCTCTAACGCTGCATCGTCGCTCCACCTCTGCATAAGGACAACGGAGCCCCTGAGGTAAAGGGGTGTTAACGTGCTGACCTGGAGGCCCAGCACGTGGGTCATAGGCGCCACTACTATGGACACTGGCCTGAAGTTCAGCTTCATCGAGTCTGCCAGGGCCTTGACCGCCGTTGAGAGGGCGCGGTGAGTGTGATAGACCTGCATCGTACGTCCTGCGATGCCCGCGTAATACATCACTAAAGATCTTGAGTTGGGCTTCACGCTATCGCCGTAGATCTCGTCACTCCTTATAACGTCACTCATGGTGTGTACTTTGACCTCACCCTCCTTAGGCTGCCCATCAACTACGAGCGCCTCTTCGAGGCCTGCCCTGGCCATGGTCTTCTGCTCCCTTTCATAGAATTGCTGCGAGACCACGCCAACTTTAATTCCCCTGCCCCTCAGCTGCTCGTAAAGGTCTTCAGATATCGTCAAGGGGTCAACCAGCACAGAAATGGCGCCGGACCTCCATATCCCGAGAAGGCCCGCTAAAGCCTCTATCCTATTACTCGCCGCGAAGAGCACCTGCTCCCCTTCGTTAACGCCAAGCGACCTCAGAAAACCTGCAACCTTAGCTGAGGCCCTCCTGAGGGCTCCCCACGTGTAGCAGGAGCCCGTCTCAAGCTGCAGGGCAGCGCACTCGCCCTCGTGGCCTCTCCACGCATCATCAAGAAGCGAGTGTATGGGCTCCTCTACAGGCTCCAGCTCGGGAAGGCCTCCCTCAAAGAGCCTTACCCATATCTTTTCCACTTAAATCCCACCAAAGTAAGAAAAGCCGTGGCTCTTAAATCCCTGTAGCCCTTGGCCATCTAGTATCTGCTATGCGTATATACAGGCCCTTTTCTAGACTAATACTGTGGGGCATCCTAACTTGAAAGAGCTCAGGATAACAAAGGTAACCTCGTTTACTGTGCAGGCAAACTTTGAGTGGACCTTCGTAAGGGTCTACTCAGGGGACCTTTACGGCACTGGGGAAGCGGGCCCCACGCCTGGGGCCTCGGCGATAGCTAATACGCTCGGCAACGTAATAGTTGGCGAGGACGTGTTTAAAGTAAACAGGATCCTCCAGAAACTCAGGTGGGCCACGCTTTACGCCGGCACGTCAGCGTACCACATAATATCAGCCATAGATATGGCCATCTATGACCTAATTGGCAAGTACCTCAACCTGCCAGTCTATGCCCTGCTCGGCGGCGATAGGACAGAGATACCAGTGTACGTAGATGCCCATGGAGGCAAGGGCCTTGAGGCCATGAACTCAGCGCTCATGCCCGTCGAGCCTCCATGGATTTCGCAGGCCAATGTAGAGAAGGGCAGGATAAAGGAGCCAAGCCCAGTTCACGGCAGGCTCACCGCTGAGACGTGGACTTCAGACTACTCGCCTGAAGCTTATGCGTCAAGGGCGAGAGAGCTGAAGGCGGAGGGCTGGAAGGCCATAAAGTTTGACCTGGACGTGCCGACGCCCTACTCAGACCCTGTTAGACTAAGGAGTGGAAGGCTCAGCCAAGCCGAGGTACAGTACCTTGCAACGCTGGCCGAGGCCGTCAGGGACGCCGTGGGTTACGACGTAGATATCATGTTTGACCTTCACTGGCGCTACGACCTCAACACAGGCATTGCCCTGTGCAGGGCGCTTGAAAGCGTTAAGCCCAGGTGGGTCGAGGACCCGACGCCGGCCGTCACTACGTTGACCAGCCTTGACGAGCTAAGGGTAATCGCTTCCCACTGCAACGTCCCCATAGAGGTCGGGGAGAACCTCTACACGTACTACCAGTTCAAGGACCTTCTCGGCACGGGAGTAAGCGTGTGGGCCCCTGACCCAGCTAAAGCTGGAGGTATAACGGAGCTGAGGAGAATAGAGGAGCTGGCGTCGCTTTATGATATAGAGGTCTCACCCCACAACATAGGCTCCCCCATAGCAACTATGGCCGCGGCCCACGCGGCGTCCGTTAGTAACACCTTTGGGGCCCTTGAGTTCCATGGACATGACCTGCCGTTCTGGAACGACCTGGTCAAGAGCAAGAAGAGGATAATAGATGTCAGTAAAAGCGTCATAGTTTTGACTGACGAGCCGGGCCTCGGCGTAGAGCTTGACGAGGACGTAGCCGCAAAGCTGTGGCCTGGCTTCGAGCTCTAGCGGCCAGGCGGCGATTAAGTTAGTCTTTTATTCCTTGGTCCTAGATAATATTATGGGCGGCGCGTGAGGACCCTGGCATGTTCTGAGGAGATGAGGATTACGAACCCCCGACCTGACGCCGCCCGTAAAGTGAGATTAACATACATGGCGGTGTTACACTACTGTCATTATTGATAAATCAAAGCGCTGTGCTAAGGGCGAAGGGGCCCGGGCCGGGATTTGAACCCGGGACCTCCGGGTCCACAGCCCGGCGCTCTAGCCAGCTGAGCTACCCGGGCCACAGGGCCCATGCCCTCAGCTCATCGGCGTTCCGCCTCAGGCCGGGCCCCTCCACGCCTACCTGTGACCGTTGACTCTATTTACCCTTTTCCTCCTGCGATGAGCTAACTCCCATTAGGTGTAGGGCGCGAAAGCTATGCAACGTGGACGTGCAATGTCATTAATGCCAAACAGCTAGGCTAAAAGGGCCCTTGTCACCTCTGATCCTGGGTGAAGACTAGTTGCCAGAGGTTCCCTTGAAGAGAGTTGACAAGAACGCGTGGATCATTGACAAGGGCTTCAAGGGCTGCATGAGGGTCCCAGCGGTAATATACGCTGACGACCTGCTCGTCCAGAAGATGCAGCAGGACCTCACGCTGGTTCAGGCAGCTAACGTGGCCTGCCTCCAGGGGATACAGCAGTACAGCATAGTCATGCCTGACGGCCACCAGGGCTATGGCTTCCCCATAGGTGGCGTCGCCGCTATGGACGTTGAGGAGAACGGCGTCATAAGCCCCGGGGGGGTAGGCTATGACATAAACTGCGGGGTCCGCCTCATAAGGACTGACCTCACAGTTAACGACGTCAAGCCTAAGATAAAGGACCTCATAAACACCATCTATGAGAACGTGCCAAGCGGGCTGGGCAGCACGGGCAAGCTGAAGCTCAGCTTCCAGGAGCTCAACAGGGTCCTCGACGAGGGGGTTAGGTGGGCCGTCGAGAAGGGCTATGGCTGGGATGAGGACATAGATAGAATCGAGGAGCGCGGCAGCTGGAAGCTTGCCGACCCAAGCAAGGTAAGCGACACAGCCAGGAGGAGGGGCGCCAGCGAGCTTGGCACCCTGGGGAGCGGGAACCACTTCCTCGAGGTTCAGGTGGTTGACAAGGTCTATGATGAGAGGCTGGCCAAGGCCTTCGGCCTCTTCGAGGGGCAGGTAACTGTAATGATACACACGGGCAGCAGGGGGCTCGGCCACCAGATAGCGAGCGACTACCTGCAGATCATGGAGAGGGCCATGAGGAAGTACGGCACGATACCGCCTGACAGGGAGCTGGCCAGCATCCCCTACAACACGCCCGAGGCCCAGGACTACGTCAAGGCCATGGCAGCTGGGGCAAATTACGCCTGGACCAACAGGCAGATAATAACTCACTGGGTCAGGGAGAGCTTCCAGCAGGTGTTTAAGGTCGACCCGGAGAAGCTCGGGATGCACCTGGTCTACGACGTGGCCCACAACATAGCTAAGATAGAGGAGTATGACATAAACGGAAAGAGGAGGAAGGTGGTGGTGCACAGGAAGGGCGCCACGAGGGCGTTCCCGCCAGGGAGCCCTGAGATACCAAGCATCTACAGGGGTTACGGGCAGCCCGTGCTGATACCGGGCAGCATGGGCACCGCGAGCTACGTGTTGGCTGGCGTTGAGACTGGAGTGAAGACCTGGTTCACGGCGCCTCACGGGGCCGGAAGGTGGATGAGCAGGTCCGGAGCCAAAAGGGAGAAGACCTACAAGGAGGTCGTTCAAGAGATGGAGAGCAAGGGCATATACCTCAAGGCGAGCAACGTGGCCACTGTAATAGAGGAGATGCCTGAAGCCTACAAGGATGTTGACAGGGTTGCGCAGGTGGCCCACGATGTCGGCATAGGAAGACTCGTGGCCAGACTCAGGCCTCTGGGCGTCACCAAGGGCTAACGGACGCCTTTTGGGCGCCTAAATATTGGGGGCAGCCTGTATGGCGTACTGTATTTTACTTTCTTCTGCAATAACCACATGAAAAGAGCCCGGTGCTGGACATGAAAGGAGGTCTGCTGAGGGGACTCGCCACATTTATGATATTAGCTGAGCTCGCCGAGGGGCCTAAGTGCGGCTACGAAATAGACAAAGACATATCGCAGAAGGTGGGAGGCAAGCTTCCTCCTGGCTACGTGTACGTGATGCTAAGCATGCTGGAGAAAAAAGGCCTCGTGGAGAGCAGCCCCGTAGGCGAGAGGAAGAAGGAGTACAGGATAACGGAGAAGGGGATAGACTTCCTCGTAGAACATGAGCAACACATAGATAAAGTAATAGCGCTGCTGAGGGAGGTGGAGGGCGTTGTCAGGTCGCTGAGGTACTCGAGGCTCCAGAAAAGCGGTGGGCTGCGCGAGGGCGAGCCTAACCAAAGCTAATTAACCTCATATGCAGCTGAAGCTCGGGGCTATATATGAACGTGGAAAGCCTCAGCATGAGGCTGGCGAAGCTAACCTCTGACATGATAAGAATAGACACGTCTAACCCTCCTGGCCGCACGAGGGAGTTTGTGAACTTCCTTGTAGACTACCTTCAGCTTCAGGGCTTCAGCCCTGACACTGTTGAGATAGCTGAAGGCAAGCCAAACCTGATAGTTAAGGCTGGCTCAGGGTCGCCGACACTAATACTCAACGGCCACATGGACGTGGTGCCTGCTGGCGACAAGGGGAAGTGGACCAAGGCCGACCCCTTCTCTGGAGAGATCAGGGACGACAAGGTTTACGGGAGGGGCGCCACTGACATGAAGGGCGGACTGGCTGTAATAGTAGCACTATTCTCTGATGTGGCAAAACTTATAGAGGACAGGGGGGCGGGCTCCCTTACGTTAGTGGCCAGCGCTGACGAAGAGGTTGGAGGCGCCAATGGACTGGGGGCCCTCGTCTCCAGAAAAGTCGTCACTGGAGACGCGGCGATAATAGCTGAGCCTTCAGGCGTCGAGACCATCTCCATCGGAGAGAAGGGGCTCTGCCAAATATCGCTTACAGTTAAGGGCAGGTCAGCCCACGGCAGCATGCCAATCCTTGGCGATAACGCGATAATAAAGTCGCTTGACGTCATAGAGCTGCTTTCGCAGGCCATAGACTCCTACAACTCTAAGATAGAGCCGCCTAAGGGTCTCGAGAAAATGCTTGAGAGCTCTATAGATGTCCTGGTTGAGGAGGCCAGCAAGTCCCAAGTTAAGATATCAAGGAGTGAGGCGGAGTACGTGCTTAAGAAGATAACCTTCAACCCAGGCGTCATGCACTGCGGCACAAAGATCAATGTAGTACCCGACAGGTGTGACGTTGAAATAGATACAAGGCTGCCGCTTGGGGTCAAGGGTGGCGGCGAGCGCACGGCCTGTGAGCTCCTACTCGAGGACATTAGAAGCATACTCCTGGAAAACCTGCCGCCTGACAGCTTTGAGCTCGGAATTCTTAATAGCAGCGAGCCCAACTACACGGATCCTAACAGCAGCATAGTTAAGGTAGTCTCTAACTCCATTGAAAGGGTCCTTGGCATTAAGCCTAAGTACCGCATAGAGACGGGCGCCACAGACGGCCGCTATTTAAGGTACGCTGGCGTGCCAGTAGCGATCTACGGCCCTGGTGAGCCGTTCTTAGCGCACGCCTATAATGAATACGTGAAGATCGAAGATTTAGAGAAGGCCTATAAGGTCCTCAGGGACGCCGTGCTTTCATTTTTCAACATAAGCGAGTGAAAAGGCCATTTCTGGCTTAAACCCTTCCTTTTAGGTACTGTATAATGGTTAAACTGGGCTATCGACGTCTGAGACCTCCACAGCAGTTTCTACGACGTTCCCGATCTAGTATAACGTCTTAGCACCTTACTCTAAAGTTTTTCGATAGACTTTCTTAACAGAAACTTTTTTAAACTAGTAAACGCCTCTGACACCTGCGTGAGAATATGATAGAGGTTGGTTCACCTGCGCCTGACTTCACGGCAAACGCCTACTTCCCCGCAGAGAACAGGGTTGGCAAGCTGAGCCTACATGACTTCAAGGGCAAGTGGGTCGTTTTAACGTTCCATCCAGGCGACTTCACCTTTGTCTGCGCCACGGACCTTGAGGCATTCCAGGCGTACTATGATAAGTTCAAGGCCAACAACGCCGAGGTCCTGGCGATCAGCACGGACAGCGTCTACTCGCACAAGGTCTGGGTCGAGACAAGCCCAAGAGTCAAGGGCGTCAAGTTCCCGCTGGTAGAGGATATTAACAAGCAGATATCCACCGCCTACGGCTTCCTTAACACAGCCACCGGCATGACAAGGAGAGGAACAGTCATAATAGACCCTGACGGAATAGTTCAGTACATATCAGTATTTAACGACAGGCTTGGAAAGGACGTGCCACACATCTACAATGCCTTCATTAACCTGAAGTACCTCTACGAGCACCCGCCAACACCAACGGAGTTCGACATAGTGAGCGCCAACAAAGGAGAGGGCCACCAGGTACTCCACATAAGGATACCGGACAGCATAGGAAAGCTGTGAAGATAACTGTTTTAACTTTATTTTAGTTTTATATTTATTTTAAGTTATTTTCCCTTATCTAACTAACGTTTAATTCCCGCGACCTCAGAGGAGAAGAAGGGAGATCGCTTTGGCTGAGAGCTCTGACGAGGGCGAGAAGAAGGACCTCAGGATGTCACTTCCACAGAAGTCGTCGCCCTCAGCGGCACCTGGAGGCGGCCAGAGCTACAGGGAGATCGCGGATCGCATGAAGCAGGTCCAGGAGGAGCAGAAGCTTGTGGTTAAACGAATGAAGGAGATCCCCTACAAGGTCGCCATACTGAGCAGCAAGGGAGGCGTTGGAAAGTCGTTCGTAACAGCCAACCTAGCCATGGCATTGGCAACCATGGGTAAAGTTGTTGGCGTCTTAGATGCAGACTTCCACGGCCCCAGCATGCCAATGATGTTGGGCCTGAGGAGCGTCAGAGGCCTCCTGGCCAGGGAGGACGGTAGCATAGTTCCTGCGGTTAACGTTTATGGCGTTAGGCTTGTCTCAGTGGGTCTCATGCTTCCGAGCGACGATGCCCCAGTGATCTGGAGGGGGGCCTTAAAGACAAACGCTATAAGACAGCTTCTGGCTTACACAGACTGGGAGGGAACTCAGTACCTTCTCATAGACCTGCCGCCCGGCACTGGCGACGAGCAGCTCACCATAGCCCAAACCATACCTGGCCTCACAGGCTTCCTGCTCGTCACTATACCCAGCGAGGTCTCTAAGATAGTCGTTAAGAAGGCTGCGGCCTTCGCTGAGAAGTTGAACGTGCCACTGCTCGGCATTATAGAAAACATGAGCTACTTCAAGTGCCCAGACGGCAGCGTACAGTACATATTTGGCAAGGGGGCAGCTGAGGAGATAGCTAAGGAGTACAACATACCGTTCTTAGGCCAGATACCTCTGGACCCGCACATACGGGAAGCTAATGACAACGGGGAGCCGTTCTTCCTTGAGTACCCTGACTCGGAAGCCACAAAATCATTCCTAGACATAGCTAAGAAGTTCATAGATGTAGTCGAGAAGGGCAACAGGGCTCAAGCACAGAACTCTTAAAGCGTGTAACTCTCATCCCTTATCCCTTATGTATCATAAAGGAAGGGATCATATGAGGCCTAGCTTGGCGGCCACGTCGGAAGCTTTATATTCACTTGAAAGCCTCACGTAGGCCTTTTTCTCGCCAGTCGGAGTTATCAGCGTGTTCACAGACTGCACCCTAACGCCTAAGAGAGACTCCACAGCCCTCTTTATTTCTGGCTTATTTGCATCGCGGGCCACTATCAGCACCAGAGTGTTGGCCTTCTCCATGAGGCTCATAGCCTTCTCGCTCATTACAGCCCTAAGTATTATCTCCCTTGAGTTTGAGCTCACGATAATTCACCTCCTACCTTAAACCTCTCAGCAAGCGCGCTAAGCGCGTTTGACGTTATAACCGTGAGCCTGCCAGGCTCGCCTCCTGGGGCCAGCTCAAGTACGCTCACGAGCTGGGGCTCCACCACGTCAACCCCTGGGAACCCCCTCACTGACCTGGCGAAGGGGGAGCTTATATCGTCCACTATGAATAGTATGCTGACCGGCGTTACGTACCTCCTGCCGCGCATCTTGCCCTTTCCAGCCCTTATTCTGGTTCCCTCATAGGCCCTCTCTATGTCCGAGTAGACCCCTATCTTGCTCAGCAACTCCCTTGCGTCAGACGTCCTCTTTACGGCCTCCAATACTGAAGAGTCTAATATTATTGGCGTCGCGCTTGCGGAGAACACGTGTCCCCTGTCCCTCACCAGCTCGGGGACGGCGGTAGCGGCCAGGGCGCTCATGGTGCCAAGTATCCTCTCTGTCCTGTTGACTTCCTCCTTTATCTTCTTCTCCGCGGTGGGCGGGAAGGCCCTCCTGCCCCCTCTCACGAACGGGGCAAGCCTTGCCCTGGTGGAGCCCCTAATCCTTGGAACCCTGGCAAGACCGTGGTGAATTCCAAGGCTTACTGCGGTCGTCCTCTTGCCAGCCATGGGGTCCCTTCCCTTTGGCTGTAGGGCAGCGGTGAACTCACTCATGAAGACCCTGTGTATGAGGTCCCTCCTGACTGGCACCCTGAAGACGTCCGGCAGCTGAACCTCCCCGGCCTCCTTGCCCTCAGCATCATACTTAGGCACGGCTATGGGCGAGTTCATGTAGAGCAGGAACCCAAGGCTTACCCTGCTCATGACATTACACCCCCTGCTTGCTCTGTAGGCTCACAAACGTTATCGTAGGCTTGACTACGCCGAGCTTTAGGTACCACCTAGGCGGCCTCACGGGGTACCTCATAACTATGGGCCTCTTGACTACACCTGGTATGGTGCCCTCCAGGACCACCAGCGTGCTCCTGGGTATACCATAGTGCAGGAAGCCGCCAGCTGGAGTGTATGCGGCCCAATCATCTGTTATGTCAAGTATCCTCTTGTTGTACTCTGTCCTCCTGTGGAAGCCCAGCTGTCCTGGGTTTGGTATCTCCCACCAGGTGCCCTTACCGTGGCTCCTGGCCCCTATTCCCCTGGCCTTCTTCCTGTGCTTGTGCCACCTTGGCAGTACCTTGACGCCGAACCTCTTAACGTCTCCCTGGAATCCCTTGCCCTTGGTCACAGCTATGATGTCTACCATGAGGCCTGGCTGGAAGACATCGCTTACAGGAAGCGTCTTGCCAAGTATTGAGGTAGCGTAGTCAAAGGCTGCTTTAACGTCGCTGCCTGGAGAGGCAACTTTAACCTCCAGCAGGTCAGGCGACTTCTTGCTTAGCCCGCCGGTTAGCTTGGGCTGCGTTGCCACCAGGACTCTAACCTCTTTGATATCACTTAGCGAGGCCTCAAGCTTCTTAAGCATAGACTGCGTGTCAAAGGCCCCGAGAGTGCTTATCCTCCTCTCGAGCTCAAGATCAAGCGGAGGCCTTGTCCAGGCCTCACCTACAGTGTAAAGTCCCCTGTTCTCATCGTAGCCATAGCCCCTCACCGCGAGCACGAAGACCGGCGGAGCCTCAAGCACAGTTATGGGCCTGAAGACTTCCTTGCCAAAGGTTGGCGAGCCCTGCCTGTTATCCACTATGAATGCGTGAGTCATGCCAACCTTGTACCCAATGAAGCCCAGCAGCGTCGGCTTCTGCACGCTAACCTCAGGCCAGCTGCTGACGCTTGGCACGAACTCAGATGAGCGCTTCCTCGGCATAAATCCTAGGCTGCCACGTCTTGGCGCTGACTTTTTACGATGCCCCACTCCTTAGCACCTCGCTACATCAGCCTCGTATACGCTGGGGGCTGGCATTTTAAAGGTTGAGCCCCCAGCAAAGCTTTCTTAGAGGCCCTTACCCAGCGGCCGTGGGACCGAGCATTTTAGATGCTGGGCATCTAAGCCCTCTGGGGAGTTGCAGGCTTGGGCGCAAAGTCGGGCGTCTTTGACCTTGATGGCACGCTGGCAAGTACTGCTAGCGCGCACCTGGCGTCATGGATAAGGGCCCTTCAGGAGCTGGGCATTAACAATGTGACTATAGACGAGAGGCAGCTCTTGGGAAGGAGGGCCGCAGACATAGCATCCATAATACTGAGCTCTCTTAAGTCTGCCAACTTGAGGGTGACCGCCGAGGAACTAATAGCTCTGAAGACGAAGTTCTTTGAGCAGGTCGTTAAAGTGAGCGTAAAGCCCATGCCCTGCGCTATTGAGCTGACTTCTGCTGTCAGGAAGTTCGGTGGAAAGGTTATCGTTGTCACTTCCTCGCTCAGCGCATCGGCAAGGCTAATACTAGGCGCCATCGGCGTTAAGCCCGACGTTCTGATAACGGGCGATGAAGTTGAAAAGGGCAAGCCTGACCCAGAGCCTGTACTTAAGGCGCTCTCAGAGGCCGGCCTGGCCCCCTCTGAAGTATTCGCCGTGGGCGACACCATTAATGACATCGAAGCCTATTGGAGGAGCGGCATAGGGGATATATACCTAGTGAAAGGCGATGTACCTATGAATTATGATGATGAACTGGTCGCCAGGTTTGGCGCTAAAAAAGTAGAGAGCCTCTGTGACGTTCTTAATGTTGAGTACCCTCATTAGCTGCCCTTACAAGTTGATGTCCGACGCCTTAGTGGCCATCTAAAAATTTAAAGCCCTGCTTCCCACAGTTACCTTGAGATGTAAGGACTTGAGGATAGCTATATTCTATGGAGGACAGGACTTTGCCCTGCAACCCCTAAGTAGGGCTGAAGTTCTGGGCATAATAGATGAGGAGCAGAAGGTGGTGGAGCAATACGAGAATCCTGCCCCAGAGATGGGAAGCCAGGCAGTGATTGAAGGCCTAATAGAGCTGGGAGCAAAGGCAGTCATAGTAAGGGATGACACCCTGAGCCAGAGCGAGTACAAGGCGTTGAAGGGCCAGGTAAAGTTCATGCCCACCCAACTAGGAAACCTATACGACGTGCTTGAGCACCTGGAGGAGGTAAAGCAAGGAGCAAAGGACCAGCTCGAGGGCCTGGAGCAGGGCGAGAGCGCTCAGCAGGAAAGCTGAATCTGGCGTTAGCTCGGGTTTCTCTAAACATTGATAGCTTTTTAGATGGGCCCTCCCTATAGACTTTGGGGAGACCTTGCTCGCCGTTAGGTATGGCCAGGTTACTATTATAGTTAAGCTTGGCGATATAACTGATGAAGAAGCTGAAGCAATAGTTAACCCGGCCAACTCCTACCTAATAATGGGTGGCGGCGTTGCAGGCGCTATAAGGCGAAAGGGTGGCAAGGTGATAGAAGATGAAGCGATATCCAAGGCTCCTGTCGACATAGGGGATGCCGTGGCTACCACCGCAGGCAAACTCAAGGCCAAGTATGTAATACACGCGCCCACTATGAAGGAGCCCGCTTCGCTCACTAATGAGACTAACGTGAGGCTTGCCACCAGGGCAGCACTTAAGGTTGCGAGGCAGCTTAATGTAAACAGCATAGCCTTCCCCGGGATGGGCACAGGAGTGGGAGGAGTCCCGTTTACCGTTGCCGCAAACGCCATGGTTGATGAAATAAAGAAGTTTATTGATGTAAACGGCCCGCCGCCCTTTAAGATAATACTCGTGGCAATAGATGAAGGCCTCTATGAGGCATTCTCTGCGGCGGTAAGCTCTTACCTAGGCTCTAGGGGCATTTAACGTACGATCCTTAAGGGTACTGGAAAGGAATGCCTCCATGACGTTTCCATCCTACCATTTAGGGATGCCCAACATTGTTGAAGAATTAATAACCCTGAAGCCGGGTATCAGATCGATCAATGACTAGGTGGGGTGGATACGTTGGAAGAACGAGTTCCCTAGAGGCCGTCGCCCCCAGTGCTGCTACTGGTCCTGTACTAGAGGCTGAGGACATATCATTCTCATATAATAACTACAAGGTCCTTGACCATGTAAACCTAGAAGTTGATGAAAATAGCTTCGTAGTAATAGTGGGACCCTCAGGTGCTGGCAAGTCAACGCTGTTAAGGATATTGGGGGGGTTCATCAAACCCTCGAGCGGCAGGGTCCTCCTAATGGGCGAGGAGGTAACGAGGCCCACCCCTAAGATAATGATGGTCCACCAGTCCATAGTGACTTTTCCATGGATGACGGTGCTTGACAACGTCCTCATGGGCGCCGAGGTCAGGCACCTGCCCAAAGATGTAGCAAGACAGGTAGCCCTCCAGATGATAGAAGTCGTCGGTCTGAAGGGCTTTGAGCACTTCTACCCCAAGGAGCTGAGCGGGGGCATGAGACAGAGGGTCGCCATAGCAAGGGCGCTGGCGGCCGATCCCATAGTGCTCCTCATGGACGAGCCCTTCTCCCACCTGGATGAGCTTACTGCGGAGTCGCTAAGGAGGGAGGTCTATAATATGCTATTTAACGTGAACACGCCGCTCAAGGGCGTAGTTATGGTAACCCATAACCTTGCAGAGGCCGTAGAGCTTGCAGACGTAGTCTACATTTTGAACGGGAGGCCTGCGACTATAACTGGCAAGGTTAAGATAAACCTGCCAAGACCCAGGAACCCAAGGGATCCGGAGTTCATGAACTACACAGACATGCTTTACGACTATATAGCCGAATACAGAGGGGCGTGATTATGAGCTATGCTAACATCTACGTTACTATCGCCCTCGCAATATTCGCCACCACCGGAAGGGTCTTCCTGACAATAGGGCTCTCCATAGTAACTGGCTGGCTCCTCGGATACCTTGCCATTAAAAGCAGGGCCTTTGAGAGCGTCTATGTCAGCCTCAGCGAGGTCCTGGAGTCCGTTCCTGTTATATCATTCTTCCCGGTGGTGCTGATCTTTTTCGTCGACAGGATCGGAGGCTACATAGGCGTCGAGCTGGCCGTTGACTTCCTCGTGTTCACGGCAGTAGTGTGGAACATATGGATGGGCATCTACCAGGCGTTCAAAACGTTGCCGCTTCCAATGCTGGAGGTAGCTGAGAATCTAAGGTATGGCTTTATAGCTAAGATGAGGAGGCTTTACATACCTTTTTCCATGCCCCGCATAGCAGCCAACCTAATTCCTAGCTTCGCTGACGCGTACTTCTACATAACCGTGAGCGAGGTGTTCTCTATAGGGGCAACTAGCTACCACGTGTTTGGCATAGGGTCCCTGATAGTCAACTTCATGAATGAGGGCATGCTTAATTACGTCTACTACTCCCTCCTAGGCCTCGTCATGCTCATCGCTGGCGTAATCTTTGCTTTAAGGAACTTTACTAACTGGGTGGTAGCAAAGTATGGGCTAGACACGCCGCCCAGGTCCGCCCATCCGGGAGTCAGAACTAGGTGGAGGACTCTGAGCAGGTTCTACGTGGCCGCCAGGCCGCTGCGCGTAATAACAACCGTCACCTCCAGGCCTGTTAGGGCAGTACCTTTACGGAGAGTTGAAAGGATACAGTTATCTGAAAGGCAGCTTGACTGGGCCCTCAGGGTCATCGGCGTGGTGCTGCTGTTGCTGATAATTTATGGCGTCGCAGAGACCGTGCTGTCCGTGAAGCCAAGCACTTGGAACTACCTTCTCTCCAATACATGGCCTATACTTGTCGGCCTAGCCTATGACTACGCGAGAGTGGCCATAATCACGCTGATATCATTTGCAATTGCCGTCTTCATAGGTTACTACCTGGCCTTCCACAGGAGGGCGGAGGCAGTCTTCATACCACTAATTCAGTCCCTCTCAGCGCTGCCAGCCCCAGCTTACTTCCCCTTGCTCTTCCTTGCAACCAGCGCCATACTCTACAGGACGTTTGGAGGCTTTACCAATGAGCTCTACGTCCTATTCCTTGGCTTTGTAAGCACGTTCTACTACATATTCTACGCGTACTGGATGGGCATTAAGGCGGTCCCACATGAAGTTGTAGAGCTCATGGATAACCTAAACATGGGCTTCTTCAAGAGACTGCGTAAGATACTGATACCTGGAACCCTGCCATACATAGTCACCGGGCTAACGTCGACCATAGACAGCGCCTGGGGAGGACTTATGATTGGGGAGTACTGGCCTGACATCATAGGTGATAAAACGCTCGAGGTGTCACATGGAATACTGAAGATACTTGACGTGGCCACCAATGAAGGTAACATGGCGCTTGCGGCCTACGCTTCCCTGATATTTGGCATAGTTGTAGTGGCCTTTGCCCTTTTGTTCACCAGGCACCTGCTTGAGATTTCAAGGAGAAAATACGTCATAGAGGAGTCCATATACGCTGCCTAGGGCTTAAGCACCGCCCTGCCCAGGGCTTTTCCATTCAAAATGTCGCTGTACGCCAGGTTCACATCATCAAGTCTGTAAGCCTTGTAAAAGGGCTTTACCAGACCTTCGCCTATGAGTTTCACCGCCTCCTCATACTCAGGCTTTGTGTAAGCCGACGTGCCGCTTATCTTAAGCTCCCTCATTACTAACAGCGCCGGCCTCTCTATCGAGATGGGCTCCCCAGTGACGTTCCCCACTAGAACCAGTGCGCCTCCGCGCCTTAGGCTTCTCATGCTCTCGTTTATCAGCGGCGCGCCGACTATTTCAAAGACATAGTCCACCCTTCCCAGGCTTCTGTAGAAGGAGAGGTCCGTCACGGCAGGTACACCCAAGCTCTCCAAGACGTGAGCCTTCTCTTTGGACCTCACGTACGCTATTACGTTGGCATGAAGAACATTAGAGAGGTACTGGACCCCGTGTATGCCAACGCCGCCGCTGGCACCTGTAACGAGAACCCTGTCACCTGGTTTAACGCCCACCACCCTGGACGCGTGAATCAGGGTGGCCACGCCACATGTGGCAGCCGCGTATTTGTCAAACTCTTCGTCAGGAAGCTTAACTATATTTGACCTCGGCGCCGCCATCAGCTCCGCGTACCCGCCCGGCCTTCTCTCGCCCAAGGGTAGGAACTCCTCTGAGCCAGGGTCTGCGGGGTAAACGCCCACTGGTTCTCCATCCTCAGTGACGCCGAACACCTCATGACCTAACACCAGAGGAGGCCTCAGGTTCCCGAAGCCGCCGCGCCACACCACTATATCTCTACCGCACACGCCCACTGACTTGACCCTCACTATAACGTCGTTATCTTCAGCATTGATGTCAACATAGCCTATGTCAAACGGCCTGCCAAATTCCCTTAATATAGCGGCCCTCGCTCTTACCACCGCACGCCCCTGGATAATGTAAGTAGCCAAAGCACTAGATATCGCATAAGCTTATAAGCTGCATAGATGGCCTGTTGCTAAAAGGGCAAAGGGAGGCGGGGTAGGGCAGCGGGGTAGGGCAGCCTGGTAGCCCGCGGGGCTCATAACCCCGAGGTCGGTGGTTCAAATCCACCCCCCGCTATAACCCTTTGCCCGTTGCGCTCCTCTGGTCACCTAGGCTGCACTGGCTAGGCGTTTATTCTCGAGGCACAGGTCCAGAGACGGTGGAGCCTTGACTAGGGTCTCAGTTATAGGCCTCGGAAGAATGGGTAGGGGGATGGCCAGGAGGCTCTCATCTAGGGGGTACGAGGTATTTGGATACGACGTTATGACATCGGCGTACTCGTACCTTAAGGACCTACAGAACTTCAAGCCGTTGAGCAGCCCTGCCGACGCCTCAGAAAGCGACTTCGTGCTTCTTTCCCTTCCAGGAGGCTCCGAGCTCCTAGCAGTTCTGCCCCAGCTTAAAGGCCTTGAAGGCGTTGCCATAAATCTGACCACTATAGGCCTTGAGGAGTCCAGGAAGGCCAAGTCATTGGCTGAAGATCTTGGGCTTAAGTATATCACGGCCATGATGGAGGGAGGCCCAGCTAATGCCGAGGCGGGAACTCTGGTACTTTACGTTGGTGGTGAGAGGGACCTCTATGAGGCTTCAAGACAGGTGCTGAGCGATCTGGGGCAGCATATATATGTGGGAAGCGACGAGTCGGCCGTAGCCCTTAAGCTCATAAGCACGTTAATACTTATGGCTAATACGGTGGTCCTCGCGGAGGCGGCCTCGGCGCTGAAGAACTTGGGCGTACCGCCAGACGACATTGTTAAGGCGCTCTCCATGGGAGGCGCCGACTCTGCGCAGCTCAGGTCAAGGCTGCCACTCATGTTAAAGGGCTCCTATAAGGAGCTCTTCTCAATAGAGTTAGGCAGCTATGCGGCTGAAGAGGCGCTTAAGGCCCTTAAGGAGCTGGGCTCCACGTTCACCCCGGTCCTGGCCGAGGTAAGCGAGGTGCTGGCGGCGGCTAAGCAGAGGGGCCTAGGCAAGAGTGACATCTCTGAGGTTGAGGAGCTCTACAGGCTCCTTTCCCTAAAGTAAGCCTTTGCCACTAAGCCGCCCGCATTCCTGAACCTTTTATATTAGTTGGCATCGTTTAGGCTGGGGCTTTGGCATGAAGGAGGCGGTGTTTACCGAGAGGGCTCCAAGGCCCATAGGACCTTACAGTCAGGCAATAATAGCTGGAGACCTTATCTTCGTGTCAGGCCAGATACCGATAGACCCTTCCACAGGCCGCATAGTGAGCGATGACTTCAAGGAGCAAGTAAGGAGGGCCCTGGAGAACGTTAAGGCCATTCTGGAGGCCGGCGGTTCCTCCCTTGATGACGTCGTAAAGGTGACCGTGTATCTCAAGGATCCCTCTAGGTTCCAGGACTTTAACCAGATCTACTCAGAGTACTTCAAGGGGTCCTTCCCAGCCAGGACTACAGTCTTCGTTAACGACCTTCCAGCTGGGGCTCAAATAGAGGTCGACGTAATAGCCGTCAGGCACACTTGAAGGGTTATTTGCCATTTTCTCCCTGCTGCATCAGAACTTTACAGGCCTTCTTTATTATATCCGTTGACCCCCTCAGACCTCCTGAGAACTCCCTCTTGGACTCAAACCTTATTACGGTTGGCCTCTTGCCTGTTCTTCTCTCCACCTCGGCCGCGAGCCACTCCTCGTCCATGGCCTGGTCTGGGCCAAGCACTATGTAGTCAGGCTTTATGTCCTCTATAGGCTTCAGGTAGTCCTTCTCGTCGCCCAGCACAGCCTTATAGACGAACTTTATGGAGCTCAGTATATGCAGCCTTGACTGCTCGTCAAGTACAGTGGGCCTCCCCTTGTCCCTCTGCGCGTTGAAGTCCCTTGCAACTATAACATACAGCTTGCCCAGCCTTGAGGCGAAGCTAAGCAGTTGTAAGTGGCCAGGGTGCAGGATGTCAAAGGTTCCCGCCACGACAACCTTTTTGGAGTCAACAGGAGGTGAGGGCCAGCTGAAGTTAAGTATGCCCAGGAACCTAAGTGAATCCAATAGGCCTTCTGCATATGATACGGAAACTAACGCTGTCGCAGGGTCACCTTTAGCGAGGTAGTACTCGGCATCATTTACATAGGCTGACACGTTCTCTAATATGGCGCTTGCCCCAGGTAAGGCGCTAGGGCCTAGGAGGCGCAGCTTCTCCTCAGCTGCGCGAACAGCTTCCCTGATTCCAGCCAAGTACTTTTCTACCCTGCTGCTAAGGTCCTCGTTTGCTGTAGCGATTTAGCTCACCCGCCCTGCTCCTCCTGGCCTTCGCGTTCCTTGCCCACAGGCTTCACCTGGTCTATTGGTATGGTAACTATTATCTTAGAGTCGCCCTCCAACAGGTTAACGTCAACCTCGCCCTTCCTGACCTCTATTATCCTGCCCCTCATGCCCTTAAACGGTCCGCCTATGACCTGTATTACATCGCCCTTTGCTATAGGCTCTGCCGTGGCTGGCGGCTTCACTAGTTTAAGTATATCGTCGACCGACACCATAGTTGGTCTCCTCCTCTTTATGTTTCTCACGCCTCTTATGAGGTAGTAGAGGTCCTTAGCATCACCTACCTCGACAAAGACCACTCCCTTTAAGTCGGGCGAGTAAACGATGCTCCTCACGTCAAGCTGAAGGGTTCTGGCCCTCTCGCCAAGGACCGCCACAACCCGCTCTTCGTAGCCCCCTGTCACGTAGATCGCATAAAACCTGCTGCCCTGGGCAGCGCCTCCCCCCTGCGGCGTACCTGAGCCTGCCTGGGATGACATAGTAACACCTCAGCTCAGAAGTATGACATATAACAGATGTATAACGTACGCTATAGCGCCCACCAGCAGCACGCCAAGAAGCGTTAGCCTTGTCAATAGCCCGAACTCCTCATCGTCAGGCTTTCTCGAGAGCAACAGTATCCTCTTCCATGAGGCCACGTGGTTCTGAAGCTTTTCCTTTAAGCTCACGGCGCCCGCCTTCGGTACTAGGTGAGGCCAAAGTTTAAGTGCTCTGCGTCAGCAGCCCCCTGGCCTCAAGGGCTTTCCTGTACTCCTCGGCCAGGTTCCTCCGCACAACCCTGCCCTTCGGCCTCTCCTCAAGCCATGCAGCGGTCCTGAACCTGTAGACCTTGACCCTTTCATCGTACCAGCAGTCAGGCCAGAGGCCGGCCTTTATGCACGTCTCGGAGAGGAACGTCTCGACGTCCCACATGTTCTCAACGGGGACCTCCGGCAGCAGGAGGCCGCGGTAGAACCCCCTCTCAACTACGAGCCCATCCCTGCCTATAGTTACGAAGGCCTTACGCCCCTCGGGCGTGCGCGGCGCCTCCTCGAGCTTTGATAGGACGGAGACCTCGAAAGTCACAGCATCGAGCTCGCCCCTCTCCATTGGCATGAACCTGGGATCGTTAAAGGCGGCCTCCACTGCAACCTCTATGACAGACCTCACTAAGGGCTTAATGGGCTCTATAAAGCCTATGCAGCCCCTTAAACTCCTCGTCTCACCCTCGTATGTCTCTATAGTCACGAAGGCTGCCCCAGGCCTCAGGAGCAGGGGGTCCAGTCCCTGAGGGGTTGGCATGAGGGCCCTGTTCTCGAAATAGTATTCAACGCTTTTCCTTGCTATCCTAACGAGCTCCTCTCCTAGAGCGTCGCTAACCTCGTCAGGATCCACGGGCTGCTGGCTCACGTTAGTTCGCCTCCTAGGGCTAACGGCCAGCAAAGCTTAAATAGCAAAGCGTGAGCCTAAACGCGTTTTGCACCCTTAGGCTCAGGGACTTAAGAATAAAATCTCGGCAAGCCAGTGGCGCTCGGAGCTAAGCTAAGTCGCGGTGAAAGCGATATGCAGAGCTCAGAAATTGAAGTGCTGTGCCCGAGGTGCAAGGTCCCCATGAATTTTTACTCAAGGACTGAGAGGACCTCCAGGACTGATGGAACTGAGATCAACATAGTCAGGTATTACAAGTGCCCAGTGTGCGGCAAGACCATAATTGACGAAGAGCTGCTTGTCAGGCAGACCGCGGAAGGAGTTAAGATAACGGTGAAGCACAACGGACTGAAGAAAACCGCCATCATAAGGGAGGTGTCCCGCGCAGGTTAAGCGAAGCCCTTCTTGCCACCTCGGTGAAGTTTTTGAAGGCAGTGATCTCATTAAGGTCGCATGCCTTCACTTTAACCTCTGGAGGCTCTTCACCCCTCAACATCGACCTCAGGTCCTTACTTATGGCGTCCGCCGCCTGGAGTGGGTAGGGGAGCCTGAGGCCTTCTACGAGAAGGGACCTAACCACATCCACGCTATACTTAAGGCTCACCAGGTTCCCTGGACTTATATAGATGCGAGATCCTGTGGGGGCCCTTAGTACAGCGCCTACTACTACATCGCCTATGTAGATACAATTCCCATAGTCGCACGGGGCCTCCAGACCGTAGAGGAGCCCCTTTGCCACGCCAACGGAGGGAAGCCCCAGCGCCACGCCCAGATGGGAGGCTATGCCAAAGCCTCTTGGATGGGCTATGCCATGACCGTCGACCAGCAGGAGGTCCACGCCCCTTCCACTGGTGGCCTTTATGAGGGCTGGCGTCATTAGCTCCAGCTCCCTGAAGGCCAAGAGCCCAGGGACATATGGAACGCAAACGGGTCCGTAGGCATAATAGCATTCAACTGATCTTGAGGCAACGTCAACTATTAGGGCCGCCGCGACCCCAAAGGTGCTACCTTGGCCCCAGTAGGCTGCGTCGACAGCGGCCAGGGTCCTGGGAGGCGCTATATCCTTACCGAGCCTCAGCAGGCCCTTAAGCTTCAGCTGGTCGTCCCTAGCTATTCTGTAACTAAAGCTCGACCTAACTCCAAGGCAGGCCTTCTCCCACTCAGGACTCCTCAACAACCCTCAGCCTTAGGCTCTTCTCCTTCACGGCGCCGCTCGTAGATATGGAGATAACGTCTATGCCATCGCCTGTTGAGGCGTCCCTCTCCATCGATACCCTTAGCGCGCCTACAGCTACCTGCTCTGCCTGGTCGAGGGACAAAGAGTCGTTGTACTGGTCCTCCAGGAAGCCGAGCGCTGTAGTGGCGCCGCTTCCAACAGCCATATACTTGTCCTCAGAGACGGAGCCCAAGGAGTCGAGGGTGTAGATCCTGGGCTGTCCATCCCTGTCTATGCCGCCTACAAGGGCCTCTATTATGAACGGGAGCATCTTATATGAGTAAAGTATGCCTGACAACAGCTTCGATATGGCGTAGAGGCTCATAGCCCTCTCCTCCGTGAGCTCATAGTACTTGCTCTCAGCTGTAAGGTACCTAAGTATGGCGCCTACGTCGGCGTAGAGGCCGCTCATGGCTATTGCAGCCCTGTTGTTTATCAGGAACACCTTCTTCGCGTTCCTGCTCATAACAAAGGAGCCGTAGGCCATCCTCTTGTCGGTGGCCAGCACAACCCCGTCCTTGGCCTTAACGCCAACAGCCGTCCCTTGTTCAATCTCGTAAGCTGACACGGGTCTCCACCAGCTGAGTGTCAGTATAAGGGGGATTTAAAAGAGGCGCATAATAACTTCAGCCCGAGCAGTAATACTTGCCCTCCTGAGCTAACACCTACCCCCCTCTAAGAGTTCCTGGGAGGCTGAGCGAGTTGCCAGGAATTGCGGATGTAATAAGAAAAGCGTTCGGCTGGGGGCTTAGCAGGGATAGCGATAGCCCAGAGGAACTCTTCAACCAGGGGGAGGGAATTAACTATGACGAGATACTTGCGCAGCTTAACATAGTTAAATCCGAGGTAGACAGGTTTAAGCTGAAGATACTCAATGACATAAACACCTACCACGCTAAACTGGTAAGCGCGATAAAGGCCCACGACAATGAGGGCATGGAGCTCAGCGCGTCGGAGCTGGTCATAAAGAAGAGGGTCTATAAACTGATAGCCACGTACGGGCACCTGATAGGTGTGGCCATAGAGAGAATAAACGACGCCAGGACCGTGGAGTCCATAGTTAAGGCCGTGGCGCCGCTCCAGTATGCTATGAGCGCCATAAGCAACTACCTCTCAGGCCTGGCGCCGGACGCCTCTGCGTCCCTGGCGTCTGTGTTTGAGTCTACTGAGAGCGTGATAAGGAAGGTCAACATGATAAGCAGCATGCTGCCAGAGGGCAGAAGCATAGCCATGCTTGACGACGAGACTAAGAGGGTTATAGCCGAGGCCATGAAGGAGGCCCAGGAGGAGACTGAGAGGCTGACGCCGGAGGTGCCCAAGTCTGTCAACCCTGAGGTGCTCGAGGGGAAGCTCGTCGAGTACATAAGGACCTCCGGAGGAGTTATCAGGATATCAAAGGCAGCCGAGTACCTGGGGGTGTCCCCTGAAGTAGTGAAGGACTTGCTGGCAAGGCTTCAGGCTAAGGGCGTACTCAGAGTTGAAAGCGTAGCTCAAACGACGTGAAGCCTCACACCCTTAATATGATCTAATAATAGCTTAGGGAAGCGGAGGCGACCGCTATGTCGTGGAGCCCAGTACAGATGCTAGAGAACATGGCTAAGAAGAAGATAGAGGAAGCGCTGACTGCCGAGAAGGATAAGGACTACGCCACCGCTGCTGACAAGTACAAAAAGGCCCTGGAAGCTCTTGAGGAGATACTCAGGAACTACCCTGATCACCCCCTCATAGGCGTCTACAGGAGGATGTACTACGACGTGAGCTCAAGGCTCAAGTACATCGAGGCTAAGGGAGCGCAGCCCCTGAGCGAGGGGGATGACATAGTTAAGGTCGACCTTAAGGGCGAGGCTAACAGCGATGATAACGAGCCGCCGGAGTTCGTGCTCAGGGAGAGGCCCAAGGTCTCCTTCAATGACATAGCAGGACTTGACGATGCCAAGAGGGCCATAAGGGAGGCCATAATTTACCCCATAACGAAGCCCGAGCTATTCCCGCTTGGATGGCCCAGGGGCATACTCCTCTATGGCCCGCCTGGCACTGGCAAGACTATGCTGGCTGCGGCGGTGGCCAGCGAGGTTGCAGGGGAGTTCCTCTACGTTGACGCTGCCAGCATTATGAGCAAGTGGCTTGGAGAAGGGGAGAAGAACGTCAAGAAGCTCTTTGACTACGCTAGGTCCAGGGCCAAAGGCGGCGTACCAGTCATAATATTCATTGATGAGGTTGACGCCCTTTTTGGAGTTCATGCTAACGAGGTAGGAGGAGAGGTTAGGGTGAGGAACCAGTTCCTCAAGGAAATGGATGGTCTTCAGGACAAGGGTGAGAAGCTGCACGTATACGTCATTGCGGCCACCAACAAGCCCTGGGACCTCGATGAGCCATTCATTAGGAGGTTCCAGAAGAGGATATATGTTGGACTTCCCGACTTCAACGCCAGGAAGAGGCTCCTCCAGATGTTGCTTTCCAAGCTTCCAGCTGGAACTGATGTAGATATTGACGAGCTGGCAAGAAAGCTGGAAGGCTACTCAGGAAGTGACATAAAGGACCTGGTGCAGGACGCCTACATGAGGACTGTAAGGGAGTACTTTGAAAATAAGCTAAAGGACCTCAGGCCAGTGAACATGACGGACTTCGAGGAGTCCATGAAGAACAGGAGGCCCAGCGTTGACGAGAAAATGCTTAAGGCCTACGAGGCCTGGAGTGAGAAGTTCAAGGCCGTCTAAACGTCACCGGGGCCTCTCGCCGACAACCCCCATAACGTCACCCAGGTACCTCAGCTTCTCAAAACCTACGGACTTGAGGTTCCCCATGACTCCAGCATAAAGGCTCCGCCCCCTGGCCCTTCCTGGCTCCCCCGTGTAGTGAAATATCCTTCCACCGGGCCTGAGCAGCTCAAAGAACCTGGCGTAGAGGCGACTAGAGTAAAGACATCCTGTTTCGCCAGTCAGCCTGGGCGGATCATGAATTATAACATCAAAGGGTCCCTCGATATAGCCGACTACTTCACAGGCGTCGCCGCGTATAATCGTTATATCCTTGAAATCCCTAAGCCGAAAGCTCCACGGGTTTCTCTCAGCAATCCACAGCACTTCCTCCCTGAGCTCCACGCTGATTACCTTAGCTCCTGCCTTGAGGGCCTCAGCGGCGGTGTAGCCTAAGCCCGTACCTATCTCGAGGACCTTGTCCCCCCTTCTCACGCCAGCGGCCCTTACCTTAAGCTCGGCATCCCTTAGGGGCGTGGTGCCAGAGATCCTATGCATATGTATGCCGTTGATTTCCAGGGTTGGGGCGCCGCCCT
Source organism: Acidilobus sp. (assembly GCF_049973875.1). Taxonomy (NCBI): domain Archaea; kingdom Thermoproteati; phylum Thermoproteota; class Thermoprotei; order Acidilobales; family Acidilobaceae; genus Acidilobus; species Acidilobus sp. Next base: position 23,060 of record NZ_JBMFJI010000006.1, on the reverse strand, counting down.
CTAAGGGCACCAGCTTGTAGTATGACGTGGGCGTCCTGAGCTCCACCTCGTAGAAGTTACCGTCAGGCAGCACTGCGAGTATAGACCTCCTTCTTGAATGCGCCCTCAACAAACTTCTCTCAACTTCATATGTAACGCCATTAAAATCAATAGCTATAAAATCACCGTCATATGAAGCCAGAGCCTCGCCGAGGCCAACGTTTACCCTGACCCTGGAAGCCCTGCCCTCGGCTATTGCAAGGCTCTCCCATGGCGCTAATAGGAGACAGCTGCAGGGCCTAAACTCAAAAACCTCCAGCGACGGCATTAAGTTAGCTCACCAATAACATCGTTTAGGTCCTTATCGTTGTCGCTGGAGCCCTTCCATTCCTTTACAAGGTCCAGGTCTCCTCCGCCTTTCTTACAGGGCTCCCCCTCGCAGACGCACTGATCTATCTTAACTACCGCTGGTAACCTAACCATGCTGCCGATCACTATGGCCTCGCCCGGGTTAAGGCTGGGCAGCATGTTGGCCAGGTCCTCGCTGAGCTCCTCGCTGGCCTCCTGCACGTACTTTATGTCCTGAGGCTCAACCATCCTAAGTATTATCTTGTTGTTAGTCTGGCTCAACACGTCAGGGTCCACGTTCCTAGGCCTCTGGCTCACTATTACAAGCCCTACGCCGAACTTCCTTCCCTCCCTAGCTATCCTGGCGGCCCAGTACTTCGTTAGTGTTGAGTCCCTCGCCGGTATGAGAACGTGCGCCTCCTCTATGACAATGATCACTGGGCTTGGGTAACCCCTCTTCCCGCCGCTGTGCTTCCACGCCTTCCTCTCGGCCAGGAGCCTCCTGAGGTAATGGCTAACTATCGCGTCAGCTCCCAGTTCGTCGAGCTCGCTCAAGTCAAAGATGTTGAGCATGCCAGGCTTTATGATTTCCTTAAGCTCAAGGGGGACGGACCTACTTAAGATATCGCCGTAGTAGTCCTGAAGGTCACTGAGCCTGTTCAACACGCCAACGGCCGGGTCCGAGTTGCCCCTCTCGCGGGCATTGGAGACCTCCTTCGTAAGCTCCTCAATTAGATCGTCGGAGCTGGTCTTACCGGCGTAGTAGTTATCTATTACTGTGCTCCAGGCCTCCCTGAGGACCCTGAGCTGATTGGTGGCGTTATCCGGTATCCTGGTCAGCTCCACTAGCTCATTGAAGGAAAGCCTGGCTGGGTTTATCGCAGGCCTGGCTATGTAGTTGGCCCTTGAGCCAAGCTTAAGGTCTCCGTACTCCCCATGCATGTCAAATATTACTACTGTCGCTGAGAGCTCGCTGACTAACCTCCTAGCTAAGACGCAGACCGTGTTGCTCTTGCCTCCGCCGGTAACTGCAAGTATCGCCAGGTGCCTCGTGAGCTTGTTAACGTCTATGCCGTAGCTTATGCCGTCATTTATGAGCGACCCTATCCTCAGCCAGTTACCCCCGTTGCCCTGGAACACCTTTTCCAGGACCTCGCGGGGGGTCTCATAGACCTCGGTGCCAGGCCTTGGGGGCACCTTGGGTAACGAAATGCTGCCCCTCAGCAGGTCCTCCTCATAGCTTAGCCACCGTACCGTCCCCTTTATGTACGTCGGCGACACTGCTGGACTTTGCTTCAGTATCTGAACTAACCCGTCAACGGACTCTGGGCTCGTGACGTCCTCTGGAAGCAGCCTGTTGCCTGAAGACACCGACTCAACAATGCCAAAGAGGCACCCGTCCGGCGACTCCGCCAAAACGTAGGTGCCCGTGTGGGGCACCCTGTCCTCTGCAAAGAGCACCTGGCTCGAGCGCGGGGTGCTCTCACCGACTATCCAGCCCAGCCTCCTGCCGCCTGAACACGAATAGCTCACGCTACTTCACCTCCTAAACCCTGAGAACGCTTCTGCTCTCGGGGACCAGGTCGAGGCTGACCGCCCTGAGCGCAGCGTCCATTTCAGCTGAGGTGACCCTCGCCTTTGAGTCCGCCATGAGAAGTGGCAGCGGATACCCTTCGGCCGTGAGCGGAATCGCTGAAAGCTTCGAGAGGGCCTCCCTAAGCACCTGCTCGTAGCCCTGAGCCCTGCGGTCATAGACTACTTCAACCTTAAAGATGTAGCCTCCGCGCCTCAGCCTCACAAAGGCTGTCACCACGGAGAGCCTGTTCTCGTAAAACTCCCTAAGGTCGCCGACGTCAGGGTACATGCTCCGCCCGCTCTCCTTTAGGCCAAAGTAATCATAAATGCTGTTGTAAACGTTTGCGACCGTGTAGCCTGGCTCCAGGTTCCCCTTAGCCCTTAGGGCGCTCTCTATTACATGAATGTCAGGAAGGTTCCTGTTGCAGAAGCTCGTCGACCTGCTGGTCTTAACCACAAAGACCGGTATGGAGTTCTGGGACCATGCCCTCTCAACTACGCTCTTAAAGAGGTACAGCCTCTCAAGGTTTTCCATGGCTAAAACCGAGTAAATGATCTTCCTCCCGTTGCCTGAGTTAAGGTCTAGGCCGCCCTGGGCCGCGAGCCTCAGGAGGGCCCTCGCCGTGAGGGGCCTCCTCGAGGCGTTACTTATGAGGTCAAGAACGCACTCCACGTCAGGCTCCGTGCACGTGCCCTGGGTAAGGCCCTTCAGGGCCTCGGAATGGCTACCTAGCAGCCTTGCCGCCAGCTCTAGGCTCTCGCCCCACGTGACTTCCGTGCCCACTCTTCCCCACCGCATTGGCGGGGTCCCATCAAACAAAGCTATGCCTCCCCTCGCGACGCTCTTGGCTGAGACTTCCAGCTCCAGGACTTGCCTGTAAAGCCTTAGCCTCTGCCCAGGCTCCAGGCCCTGCGGCACCACTAGGCCAACAAACCCCTCCTGGACGCTGTTGAATTGACCATTATCGCTGAAGTTGGCCCCCCACGCCTTCACTGCAAAGAGGGTGTAGGTCCTCAGCTTCCTGTCGCCCTGGCCTCCGTCCTCTACAGAGTACGCGACGGGCCCCTTGGAGGGCTCTGGCAGGCTACGCCACTCGAAGTCGCAGGACTCAGGGGCTCCGCTTACCAAGCCCCTTATTACATCCCTGAGCTCAAGGGCGTCGGCCACCACGCTGCTCATATCAATCACCCTCGCACTTGACAGATGAAACGCCGTCGGGGCCCTTCTCCACAGAGCACACCTTGTCTACGTTATCAACTAGGTCCATGTGGTGAGTTATCACTATGAGCTGCTGCAGCCCTCCCTCCTCAGTCAGCTTGCCGAGCACGTCGACCAGGGCCCTTCTCCTCTCGTCGTCAAGCATGTCTGTGGGCTCGTCCAGCAGCAGGAACCCTATGTTGGAGTGCATCATCCTGTTGAGGGCGAGCACGTAAGCCAACGCTATTACTATCTGTTCGCCCCCACTAAGGCTTGCTATTGGCCTTTCACGGCCCTGCCTGTCAACGACGACGAAGTAGAACGCGTCCTCCGTCTCCTTAACCTCGACCCTTGCGTAGTCCAGCCCGAAGACCCTGAATATCTCATTCATCTCATTCTCAAGGCTAACTAAAGCCCTCCTGTAGAGGGTCCTCTCAAGCCTTTCAAGCGCCTCAACGGCTCCAAGGGCCGCGTCAAGCTTATCTAATGCCTTGGACAGCGACTGCTCCTCCTCGTAAGCCTTGTCGGCCTCCTTCCTGGCCTGCTCAATGCGCGAGCTCACGGAAGCCAGCTGCGCGCTTAACTTGGTGTAGGCGTTCCTCAGGTCATTCAGCTTTGACCTCTCAGCCTCGCAGACTGTAGCCTGCGATTTGAGGGACTCCAGCTTTGCCCTGACCTCACCTATCCTTGACTCCAGTAGCGCCCGCTCTGAGGTTAAGTCGCCCAGGCGGGACTTCACTATGTTAAGCTGCTCCAGCAGTGATGGAAGCTCTGCAACCCTCCTGGCAGCGTCCGCTATGGCATTCTTCGCCCTCTCATAGCTGGGGGCCCCTGTGGCCTCGAGCAGCCTCTTGATCGCGGCGTCCCTGGCATCTGTCTTGGCTTTAAGTTCGCTGGCCAAGCTCTCATACCTGCTCCTCAGCTCCTTCGCGGCTTCAGCATCCTTGACTCCGAGCGACAGGAGCCTGTTCTTTGCAGAAACGTAAGCCGAGTACTCCCCTTCCAAGCTCTTGAGCTCGTCCTTTATCTCCTTCTCCTCCCTGGTCACCTCTTCAAGCTCTCTCTTTATGGACTCCACGTCCATGGTCTTAACCTTAGCAAGCGAATCCATCAAGCGTTCAAGCTGGGCCTCCAGCACCTGAACGGTGCGAACCCTGTCCTCAAGCTCCGAGATGGAGCTGCTGACCCTTTCAAGCTCCTCTGAGACAGCTCTTTCTTCAGCGGCGAGCTCCTTCCTCTCATTATCAAAGTGCTTCAGCAGCTCCTCCCTCCTCTCAGGCGAGAGTGGTGAGCCGCAGACAGGGCACCTGGCCTCGCCGCTGGTGCCCAGGACTTTAACTATGTCATTAAGCTGCAGGGCCCTCTGCCTCACTGATCCAAGCCTGGCCTCAAGCTCCTGCTGCTTCCTGCGAAGCGACTCAAGGTCGTTTGTGAGCTTCGCAACGCTCTGCCGCAGCGACTCCAGGCCCTCTGGCGAGGCTGATATAGAAGCCCCAACCAGGGAGCCCAGCCGCTTAATGACGTCGTCTATCTGCGACCTGAGTAAGTTAACCTGGGACACGGCGGCCTCCGCGCTGCTCAAGGACTTCGTGAGCTCCATCTCCCTCCTGCGCAGCACGTCCTCAAGCTTTGTCCTGAGCTCCGTGTACCGCCTATAGCCATTCTCGTACCTCTCAACGTCGTTTAACGCGTCGACCGCAGACCTCAACTCGGTTAAGTCCCTGTAAATGCCTGCTATCTCGGCGTTAAGCGAGTCCACCTCTTTGACTTGGGGCTCCAGCGAGGCCAGCTCTTTAGCCTTCCCCGCCTCCTGAACCCTGCGCTCTAGCTCCTTCAACTTGAGCTCCAGCTCCCCAGCCTCCCTCGACTTACCGGCCAGCTGCTGCTCAAGCTCTTTCAGCTGCTGCTCAAGCTCTGGTATAGCGCCGAGCGAGCTGCAGAGGCTGTTTACCTTAGCCTCGCGCTCCCTAATGTCGGCCTCCAGCCTCTCTACTTCCCCCTTAAGCTTACCGAGCTCCTCCTCAAGGGCCCTAAGCTCAGAGAGCCTCTCCTGCCTGACCTTCCTGACGCTCTGAAGCATCATGGCGACCTCGGACCTTCTCCTTGGACCTACCTCAACGGAGGCTATCGTTGTGCCGTCGCTTCTGGAAGCCCTTATGGTGTGCGACCTTATGTTCTCGGCCGCAGACCTGAGCTGAGGTATCCCTATAGCTGTCTCCACAAGCTCCCTAAGCCTTTTGCTTTCCTCGCGGGCAAGTATTGACGCTATCTCCTCAAGGCCTCCCTGCTTTATGATCACCGCAGAGTCTATGAAGCCCTTGTAGTCGTTAACTCCATGAAGGCCGAGGACCTTGGCCATCTCCTCCCTGTAGTCTGAAGCCGTGCTCGCGACGAGTTTGCCGTCTATAGTTAGCCTATAGCCTGATGTGGCCGACTCTTGCCTGCGCTTCTCTATACTTGCAATGGCTTTGACCTCGCTCCCTGAATCTATATCCTTGAGCACTAGCTCGACGGAGGCCTTGGAAAAGCCTGTCCTGACAAGGTTGGATAGCTTCCCTCTCCACCCACTTGTTGTGAGGGCATAGTAAATGGCCTCGAACATGCTCGTCTTACCGGCGCCGTTCTGACCGACTATGGCGATGCTGCCCCTGGGTAGCTCGATCGTAGTGTCCTTATGGCTAAGGAAGTTGCCCAGGGTCAGCTTACTTATTATGTAAGTCATGAGGCGCTCAGCCTCCTAAGGATCTCAAGAGACTTAGGCCACGACGTCAGCTTCTCGAGGGCCGAGTCCACAGCGTCCTCCTCGCCTTCGGCCGCTGCCGCCGCCAGCTCCAGCACTACCTTAGCTGTGAACTCGTCGTTTCCCACTATTTCCTGTAGCATCTTAACTATGTCAATGCTAGTCCTCGCCTCGCCCCTGGGCAAGCTCGCACTTTCATCTACGGCCCTCGTAACGTGAGGTATGACTATTAAGTTGAATTCCTTGGCTATCCTGTTGGCCTCCGCCTCTATCAGTCTCGTTGGAATTCCTGGAAGCGCCGTTATGTCAAGGTGAACCAAGGGCTGGGAGTTGGGGCTTTTCATAATCTTCGATACAGCGCCCTTCAAGTCGTAATATACCGAGCCTGGCTCCTTTATTGTGACCGGTATTACGTAGTGCTCCCTCACAGTTACAGGAACCTCGCTGACTGTCGCCTCATCAGAGGAGAGGTCCACCAGGAGCGGACCCCTCTTATGCGTCTCCCTGGCCTCCTTTATGTCGAGCGGGTACAGGGACCCAGGGTAGGCATACCACAGGTTTCCGTCAGCGAACTTCTCATAGTTTATCTCCCTCTTGTGTATATGGCCTAGGGCTACGTAGCTGACCCTGGGGAAGGACCTTACGGAGGTGACGGTCTCGTCAACAAAGGGGAACACGGGATCAACAGGCATGTGAGCGATGAAGACGGACTTAATGCCATCCCTCCTCAGCTCCCTAGCGCGGGAGTCATAGAGGGGGCCCAGCCTCCTGTAGAGCTCCCTCTTTTCGTCTATGCTCACCTTAAAGAACGGGTACACCATAAATGCCACTCCATTTAACTTAACCGTGGTGAGGTCCACTAACTGGGACCCAGTTAAATTGCCCGCTCCCAATAGAGAGGGGGCGTAGAAGCCCTCTATTGCCTCGGACATCAACGACAGGAGGCTGTGCTCTCTCCTTCCTGGCGTGTCGTGTTCCCCGTGAGCTGCCACAACCTTTATGCCGTGAGATACGAAATTCTTTATCAACTTGAGCGCCCTCACAAGCGTAGTGTTATCGGGATGCGGCGCATCAAAGAGGTCGCCTGATATAACGAGAACCTCCGCGTGATCCCTTCTCACGGCCTCTAAAGACTCTTCAAAGGCCACGAATATGTCCTCGTATATTATACGCTCGCCGTATTTCTTGGCGCCAAGGTGTACATCTGACATGTGTGCCAGCAGCAACTGCTAAGACCCCGACCGACCCCAGGCTTCACTTAGCCGTAATACCCTAAATCTCTAAGCTTTTCGCCCTTAGGCCTCACACGCTATATAAGCCTCAGCTAAAAGGCCTGCGTTGCTGCCTCAATCAAGCTATAATCCTGCGTCCCTCCGTGAAAGGCAGGTGCGGGGCTTGGGAAGCCTAGTTGAGAGGTTAAGGGAGTGCGGCCACCTGCTCCAGGTAGCCCTTGACTTCACAGACCTTAGGGATGCCGTGAGGGTGGGCTCGCTCACGTCGCTGGGACCTGCTGTAATACTTGAGGCCGGGACGCCCCTCATAAAGTCCGAGGGCATGAGAAGCGTTGACATACTCAGGTCGCTCCCCGGGGAGCATCTCGTGATGGCGGACACCAAGACTGCCGACGTGGGCGGCCTTGAGGCCAAGCTGGCCTTTGAGCACGGCGCTGACGCCATGAGCGTCCTGGCGGCCAGCAGCGAGGAGACCATTAAGGAGGCCGTCAGGGAGGCTGAGTCCGCTGGGAAGGACGTCTACGTTGACTTGATAGGCTTCACGGAACTTGACTCATGGCTTAAGAAGGCCAAAGGCGCGGGCGCCCACGTGGCCGTAATACACATAGGCATCGACGTCCAGAGGGCCCTAGGCATAACTGCGGCGCAGGCCACCGATATAGTGAGGAGGGCCAAGGAGGTCTTCGGCGGGCCGGTGGCAGTCGCAGGGGGCATAAAGCCTTCAGATGTTAGCGCCCTGGCCGCGGCCGGCGCCGACATAATAATTATAGGCTCCGCAATAACTAAGTCCTCAGACCCGGCGGCCGCGGCTAAGGCCGCCCTCGATGGATTAAGGCCAAGGTGCCAGTAGCATGGGTGATGTAAAACTAGTCGTCAAAGAGTCCATCAAGGAGTATAACAGGTACAGGTCCCCTGAGGCAGTTGCCAGGCTCGTTACCAGGAAGGGCGACACCTACTACGTCAAGTTTGATGGAAGCTACTGCGAGACCTGCGGCCTCTATGACTGGATTGACGACCTGAGGTACATAATGCTTGAGAAGGGCCTTGATGTTGAGATAGAGAAGCTCAAGGAGCCAGAGGGGCCTGAGGGAAGCGTCAGGGTAGCCGCGTTTAGGGTCAGGCCGTTGAGGGCTTCGCAGAGACCCTAAAGCTCAGCCCCCTTTCACCGACTTCAACTTCTACGGCGTTCTCATCCCTGAGGCACCTTATATAGCCCTTGACCGTGGCCTCCAGCAGCATCAGCACGTCAGGTGTTAGCTCAGAGTACTTGAACTTCTTTAGCAGCGCAGCAACTATGTCCTCTATGGTAGCCGACGTTGACATGACGTTTAGGATTACCTCTTCAGTCTCCTCTATTCTTCTGATATTAGCCTCTATGAAGGGGCCTGCATCCGACGCCTTAATTAAAGGGCCATGCGAAGGCACTATAAAGTCGACCTTGCCCTCAAGCTCCTCTATGGTTCTCAGGCTTCTCTCCGCGGCGCAGGGCATCCTGTGATACGGGACGCCATACTTCTCAAGCACCCTGTCACCGAAGAGCGCGTCTGCCACATAGAAGACGCCGTCTGGAGTTATAGCGCCCACCTGGCCGTCCGTGTGGCCCGGCAGCCTTACGAGCTTAAGGGGGCCGTAGCTGTCGCGCTCAGGGGGTATCTCCACGTCAACCTTGATAGGAGGACCATGGAACGTAAGGAGCTTGTCGCCTGGGTTAACCGGGTAGCCGAACGTCATTACTACCCTGAGCTCTGGATTTCTAGCTACGGGAGCGTCAAGGCTGCTCATTGCTATTTCGTCGACCTGCAGCTCTCCTAAGGCAGATAAGTGGTCGCTGTGATAGTGAGTGACAAGGACAGACTTCCTCCCCGCCCCGAGCTTCTCCAGGTCCCTCCTAAGCGCCCTTGGCCTGTCCTCCCCTTGGCCAGGATCAACAACGTAGACCGTTCCCGTCTCCCTATCAGTATAGAATAATGTCGCAGGGCTCCCCTTCTCTAAGAACGTGGAGCCCTTGACTGTGCTAAGAGTCAAGGCCTGCTCTCCTCCTTTTTCCCTACAGCACACGCGTTAAAAACAGCCATTTGTAGCCTTTGGCAAACGCTGTTAAGATGCGTGCACGAAAAACTGCGCGAAGCCACTAAAACGGTGTTAAAAAGAAAGGCCTTAGACCACTTCAGTAGTGTCCTTAGAACTCCTCCCCGCCTTCTTCGTTACTCTCCTCATTACTCTCCTCGTTCCTTGAAGGCCTTCTGCCTCCAAAACTGCGGCGACCTCCGAACCTCCTTGAACCTCCTCTCGGTGGTCTATACCCCGTAGACTGAGCCTTTGGCGTGCTCTCCGGGATCTCCTCAGCCTTTGGCACCTCACCATCGTCTATCTTTTCTATGGACCCCCTGCTGCCTATGTTGAGCTGCACCTGCCCCTTGAAGCTTGTGGTCCACGCGCCCTTCAGCTCTACGGCGTCGCCCTCGTTAAGCTTGCCTGCCTGTTGCCCCCACGCTGTGAGCTTTATTCTGCCCGTCTCGTCGCCTACTATGGCCTCGCTTATTGTTCTGTCTCCTCTCTGCGTGTGTATAGTCTTTGGAGGCTCAACACTCAAAACACGAACCTTTATGTCTATGTTATCCTCACCCTCGCGAAGGCTAGAAACCTTGCGAGGGGACTCTCCACCCTCTCCCGACACTTCACACACTCTCGCTAGTTACGCGCCCTCCCCTGTTTCCAGGAAAGGGCCAAGAACGGCTGGCCTAGCGGGGTTTATAAGCGTACCTGCTCCTTTGAGAGGCCCTAGGCTAGCCTGACAAATGCTTATTTTCCTATTTTTCACTGCTGCCCTAGGTGTGGAGCTGATGAGCCTTTGCTGTTGGGAGGGCGCTTAAGGTAAGCATAGCCTCGGTTAGAGTAGATCTTATAAGGCCCCATGAAATGTTCATTCCTGGGCGCGTTGATGAGGTCCTGAAGAGCGTAACGAGGAGCATGGTCATGGCCAAGCCCTTGGTAGTCGCCGCCGATTCGTGGATTTTAGTGGACGGCGCCCACAGGTTAGAGTCGCTGAAGAGACTTGGAGCCCGTTACGCGCCCGTCGTTATTATAGATTATAACTCTGACGAAGTAAAGTTGCTCGGATGGGTGAGGAGCTACCCATATAGTAGCGAGGCACTCGAGGAGCTTCGCAGGCTGGCTGCCGTATCGAAGCGCAAGGACCGTCACGACGGCTCTGTTATGGTATGGCTTGAGGGGTTGGACTCATATTACGATATTAAGAAGTTCGAGTCCCTGGGCTTTACCCTAAGAGGCGTCTCGACGTCTACAAGGTCGCTCGCGGGCCTCATAGTTATACCTCCCCCGCCCACCAAGGACCTCGTGGTTAGGGCCGCCATGTCTGGGGAGCTCCTGCCGCCCAAGGCAACCCGCCATATAACCGCGGCCAAGAACATAATTCTCCCAACGTCGCTCAGAAGGATAATTCATGATGGCAGGCAGTGGCCCTGGTAAGTAACGAAAGCCCCTTCAGCGTTTCTCTACCTGGGACTGCAGCACGTACACTAAGGTTATGTAGTGCGGCGCCAACCTTATTATGTCCCTCTTAGAGATCATGCCGACAGGCTTCATGTTGTTCCTGGAGAGAACCGGAAGATGCCCTATGTTATGGGTCCCCATGAGCTCAGCGGCCTCCTTGACCGTATAGTCCTCAAGCACGAAGTAGGGGTTCTTCGTCATTATATTGCCTACGGGCACGTTACGGGATAGCCCCTTAGCAACCACCTCCCTCACTATGTCGGTCTTAGTAACTATACCTATGAGGTTGTCGTTGTCATCAACTATAATGAGGGAGCCTACGCCTTTGTCCATCATTATCTGGGCTGCCTCGTTAACCGGCGTTATAGGGGTAACCTTAACTGGCGGGGTGTGCATTATGTCCCTGACCAGGGGCTCTGCGGTCATAGCGTCCACCAGATCCCTTTGGCTCCCTGCCAGTTAAAATGTAATGATAAGCTAAGCGCCAAGCACCAACGGCTTTCTACATTTAGCCACTTAAGGACTTTTTCTCGTCACTTTCACTTATGACCTTGCTGCTCTGAACTAGCATCCGGGCGTCGTTAACTATCTTCCTTATATTATTCCAGTGGCCGCCCTCCCAGTACACATGACCGCACTTAACGCACACATAAAACTTGCCGTACCTAGCTAAGGCCCCTGGAGGAACGCGGCCCCTTATAATATTCTTATCGGTGACTTCCCTCAGGGGTCCATTGCATATCGGGCACCTGCTTATTGAGGGGTCAGCCCTGAGCTCTATGAGTCCCTCACTGGCAAGCCTAGCAAGGTTTCTAGCTACGTCTACTTCAGGAAGAAGAACGGCCTTTAGCCTCAGCTTTTCAGCCCTTCTGTGGAGACCCTTGTCGCTGGTGATTATTACCCTACCGGTCCTTGCAGCTATGCTTAGTATCTGAGCATCGTTATATGACTTGGAGTAAAGCGTGTCGTATCCCATCATTCGCAGCCACTTGGCTAGGGTGCCCAGCATCGCGTCAACTATGAACTTGTTGTTTTGTTGCATTGCCCGGACCTCTGTGGGTGTGCGCCAGTGAAGCCTTATATCTCATCTAAGGCGGGAAGTGAAGTTCATAATATAACCCTTTAAGGCATCACTGCCTTAGCCTCAAAAAGCTAAGACGGCCAAGCGTGGCGTTGTAAAGGGGCACCCATAGCCTCTCACCGATGCCGTTAACTAGGATGCTCGACCACGCGCCCACCACAATGCCGCCCACTATGTCCCACAGCCAGTGAACCTGCAGAAGGAGCCTGGTGAACATTATCACCGCGGCATAGAGCATTACGATATAACTGAGCCCCTTCCTCCTCATTGATGGCGTTGCTGTAAAGTAATATGCGAGAACCGTAACCCTCACGGTATGCCCTGAGGGGAACCCATAGTAGTCCGCGTTCAAAAGGCTACCCAGAAGCCCAAAGTAAATGAATGGCTCGTGGGGGCGCGGCTCCATTACGTACGCTTTAAGTATGGTCGTCACTATCATTGAGAAGATAATAGCAACTGCGAATGATGTTATTCTCTTTGATGCGCTCCTATGGACCCCCACGTCCAAAAAGTAGGCTATAGCGGTGAGCACGGCGAACACCTCTAAGCTCGCAGTGTAGGAGATCCCCTCCACTATCACTTGCCTGTCAGGCCCTACGTCCCTGAGAACTACCTGATTTATGAGGTCTACGCCATCAACTCCTCTCAGAAGCTCCAGAACTAGGACTACCACAAGGGCTGCCGAAGCTATAAGGAAAGCCCTGAAGTTGGTATGGCGTTCGCCTGAGCCCATCAACCCTCACTCAAGATCCTGTAAACTCTCAAACACTATTAAATGCCGTTCTGAGCCTTGGCTGACTCCCTGGGTCACTGGTGGGCTGCTGCCCCCACCATATCCGTCAGTGACCTGAAGCCCATGTAGCTCATGTAATCAGCTATGCCCCTCTTTATCTCACCTATTACTTGAAGGCCCCTCCTTACGAGCCCTGAGCCCACCTGAACAGCCTTCGCCCCAGCCAGGATAAGCTCTACAGCGTCCTCCCAGCGCTCCACGCCGCCAGCGCCAAATATGTCAGGCCTAAGCTCCCTGTAGACCTCATAAACGGCTCTTACAGCTATTGGGTGAATTGCTGGGCCGGAGAGGCCCCCAATTCCATGACCAAGAGCAGGCCTTAGGCTGTAAATGTCTATCCTCATAGCCCTCACGGTATTTATTAGCGTGAGCCCTTTAGCGCCGGCCTCAAGTGAGGCCTCTGCCGTCTCGACCATCTTATCAGAGATGCCAAGCTTAGCTATTACCGGTATCTTAACTGTTGAAGCCACGGCGCTTACAACCTTCCTGCTCATCACGGGATCCATACCTATATCTAGGCCCATCTTCTCAACGTGAGGACAACTTAGGTTAAGCTCTACCGCGGCAGCTCCGGCCTCCTCGGCGACGGCAGCGACCTTAGCGAAGTCCTCGGGAAGAGAGCCGGCGACGCTGACTATTATGGGGATTCCAAGCCCCACGAGCGCCCTCATGTGATCCCGTAAGCCCTCTATGCCTGGGTTCGCCAAACCTACGGCATTTAACGAGCCCACGTCTAAGTGAAGCACCCTTGGCATAGGGTAAGGCTGCCTTGGGGAGGGCGTGTAAGACTTCGTAACCAGCGCGCTGACGCCTGATCTCCCTATAGCGAGGAGGCCGTCAAGGCTCTCGCCCATGATGCCGCTGGCGTTCAGAACCGGGTGCTGCAGCTCTAGGCCTGCCACCCTTACCTCAAGGTTCAATCTCTCCCCTCCTGCTGAAAGGGTTAAGCACTGTGGGCTTAAGTGTGACCTCCATCTCTTCGGCGGCGAGCTGACCTCCGATGAAGACTGCCCTAGGGACTGCCGCTAGCTCCTCCATAAAGGCGTGGCCGTAAGGCGCTTTGCTGTAGGTTGATAGGAACCTTGAGGGGCTCTCGCTGACTACGACTAAGTTGCCCCTGTAACCTACCTCGATAAGGCCGTAACGGGCTCCAAGGCCTAATATCTTAGCGGGACCGGAAGTTAACAATCCCAGGAACTCAGACCTGCCCAGCGCGTGGGCCCTGACGAGCCTGTAAAGCAACCAAGGCCATAGGCCAAGCCAGGGTATCCCCACCGGGCAGTGAGGCCACGCGGACTTCTCGCCCAGCGAGTGCGGCGCGTGGTCACTTGCAAGGGCGTCGAAGAGCCCCTCAGTAAGGGCCTTCATCATTAAAGTCCTTGTAATAGGGTCCCTGAGCGGAGGATTAACTCTGAAGTAGCAGCCTCCTAACGTGTAGTCATAGAGCAAGTAGTGTGGAGTCGTGTCCACGCTGAAGCCCATGCTCTTGGCCAACCTTAAGGTGCCCAGGCATGACACGTGAGTTATGTGAACTTTGGCCGCGGCTTCGGAGAGGTAATAAAGGCTAGCCCCCTCCATCCAGCAGCCCCTCTGCTCCCCCCTCTCATAGTTATCATCGTCCCATACCCTGTCTGCCTCGGGAAGCTCGGGGTGGACTATAGCAAGCACGTTACTTAGTCCAAGTATCTTCCTAACGCTGCTCCACCTCTTCATAAAGTCTTCCGGGAAAATCTTGAAGCCAGCAACCGCAAGGTTTAGTATCTTCGTTATGAGTTCGGGCGAGTCAGGGACGCCCGCGTAAACGGCATGGTCTACAAACGATTTTTCGGCAAGCTCGCTGAGCTTAAGCTCTATGGCCTCAGGAGTTGAAAGCCTTGGCTTAGTGTTAGGCATATCCGCTACGAGAGTTATGCCTGAGGAAAGCGCTGCCCTGGTGCCCGTTGCCTCGTCTTCCTTGTATGATAGCTCAAGGCCCCTTAAGTGAACGTGAATGTCCACTAGGCCCGGCGCTATGTACTCGCCCTCGCCCTCATAGGAGTATACCTTGTCCCCTCTTGGGATCTTAGATATAGAGTTTATGACTCCATCGTTGCCTATGTTAACACAGCCGCTGCCCAGGAAGCCTCGCGAGTCAATCAGTTTGCCGCAAACTGATACGGCGCGCTCGTGATCCTTCAGCTTCGCCCACCACCTACAAGCTGCCCTATAACATCGTTTTCTCCTATTTCTGTGCCGCAGTAATGGCACTTGAGTCTGAGGGGTGACCCGCTGACCAGCAGGAACCTGCTGCTTATGGGCTCCCCAGGCTTCCTTGATATACAAGTAGGGTTAGGACATCTTAGCACGCCCTCTACTACTTTAGGTATCTCAACCTTCCTCTTTTCAACTACGTTGTAGTCCTTAATTATGTTTATCGTGGCCTCCGGCGCTACCAAGGAGACCTTCATGAGGTCCTCTATCCTTGGGTAGTAACCTTCTAATTTCACTATGTCCTTTTTCTTCATTCTAACGCTATCAACGTTCATAACTACTGCCACCCTGAAGCCTTCGTTTCCAGTTATTCCAAGTATCTTGAGCACCACGAGCGCCCTGCCGGCTGGTATGTGATCTATGACCGTGCCCTCCCTTATCTTGCTCACCAGCAGCACTCCCTTCTGGCCTTCCCCGCTCAACTCGCCTCACCCCCTAAGATCAGGTTAAGGAGGGCCATCCTAAGGGGCACTCCAAGGCTTGCCTGTAGGAAGTAAGCCTGATAGCTAGTACTATCCACATCAGCCGCCAGCTCGTCAACCCTAGGCAGAGGGTGCAACACCTTGGCGCTGCCCTTAGCGTAGGCCTCCAGCAGCCTCCTTGTAATTCTATAGCTGCCGCGGACCTTCTCGTACTCCTGAGGATCTGGGAACCTCTCCCTCTGTATTCTCGTAACATATATTACGTCCGCCCTGGAAAGCCCCTCCTCAAGCTTCA
This sequence comes from Acidilobus sp., assembly GCF_049973875.1. Lineage (NCBI taxonomy): Archaea > Thermoproteati > Thermoproteota > Thermoprotei > Acidilobales > Acidilobaceae > Acidilobus > Acidilobus sp. Next base: position 7,634 of record NZ_JBMFJI010000006.1, on the reverse strand, counting down.
CGTACTCAAGCCTCAGGCCCCTGGACTCCACATCCCTCCTTACCTCATCCCTTAGCTGAAGCTGCGGCGGCGCTGACAACATGACTGAGGCTGGCTTAAACAGGGAAAGCGCCCTCAGGAGGCTTGCGACAGTCCTCGCATACTTGAGGTCTCCAACTATGAGGTAGTTAAGACCGTCAACGCTCCCGAAGAGCTCCCTCACGGTATAAAGGTCTAACATTGCCTGAGTTGGGTGGTGCTGGCTTCCATCACCTCCGTTAATTACTGGCACCCTTGCGACCTCGGCGGCGAGAGCAGCTGCGCCTTCATATTTGTGCCTAATCACTATTAGGTCTGCGTAGCCATCCAACATCCTAATAGTGTCAACAAAGCTTTCCCCTTTAGCTACGCTGGTGGCTTCCTCGGCGGAGAAGCCTATGACGTCAGCCCCGAGCCTCTTGGCCGCTGCTTCGAAGCTGAGTCTCGTTCTAGTCGACGGCTCAAAGAACGCCGTGGCTATTATTTTCCCTTCGAGGGTCCTAGCTACCCTGCCAGAGGAAAGCTGGCGGCGCATCTTGTCGGCCTCCTCAAAAAGAATCTCCAGGTCCTCCCTTGTGAAGTCCCTTGGGTCTATTACGTCACGACTGCGCCAGGGCAAAATGCCCACAAAAAGTGAGGTGGCCTGAACTTTAAAGTGTTTATAGTCTTATCTAGCCGAGTAAACTGCCGTACATCCTAGAGTTCGGCCTTCATCGTGACTAACAGTCACTTTTCGTGACTGTTAGACAACGCGACATTGATTGGCTGCACAAAGCTGTCTTGGTCTTAATGCCTTATTTTTGAATTCAGCCTAGATACCTGTAAATATTGCTCTGAAGGCCTTTACGTAGTCCCCCAAAGTTCGCCGGCTAAAGAGTTTAACTGCTCATCACTTATCATGCCAAGCTTTCTGGCCTCCTCGAGTACGTTCCTTAGCGTGGTCACCGAGAGTAACTTGACTCCCATGCTTTCCAGGGATCTTCTGGCCCCCTGCTCACGGTCCACAATTACAGCCCCGATTACCTCCCCAGCCCCGTGAGACCTGAGAACGCTGACGCCAAAGGAGAGACTGCTACCTGTGGTAGCCACGTCATCTATTAGCAACGCTGTCATGCCTTTGACCTCAGCTCCTTCAAGGTCCTTCTCGGTTCCATGTCCCTTAGGCTGACGGATGTAAGCCAAGGGAAGTCCTAAGCTGAGGGCAACGGCGGTGGCCCACGGCACTCCTCCGGTTGCAATCCCCACCACAGCGCAGTTCCCGCATCCCCCCACGTCCTCTATGACCTTGTGGGTCAGCTCTAACGATATCATTCTAAAGGCCTCAGGATGCCCTATGACCTTCCTAAGGTCAATATAGACGTGACTTACCCTGCCAGAGGTGAGCCTGAACTCGCCAAAGAGCACGGCACCGGTGTTGAGCAGAAGCCTCTCTATGATGCCACTCATCTGCGGCACCTCCTTAGGGCCTCCTCCTGTTCGAGGGCTATGAGCTCCACGGCCTTCTTAGGGTCTGGGCTCTCAGTTATGCTCCTCCCTATGATTTCATAGTCCGCTCCGGCGCAGATAGCATCTCCAGGCCTTGCTCCCTGGGCGCCGACGCCAGGAGCAAGTATTTTCACGCCAGCACCGAGGGCCTTCCTTACAAGCGAGATTATGCCAGGCCTCGTTGCTGGGGCCACGACTCCCCATGGGTTCACTTTTTTCACTACGTCTATAATAGGGTCCAGGTTCCTGTCATAGAGCTCCTGCGACCCTTCGTGGCTCATCGAGGTCACAAGTATTAGCTTTATGTTCCACTCCTTAAGTTTCTCGGAGACCTCGTCAAGGGCTCCTTTGTAGCCTACAAAGGAGTGGGCGATGACGGCGTCAACATAATCCTTCACCAGCGAGACTACTCTGACCATTATATCACCTATGTCAGCAAGCTTGAGGTCTGCTATTAGCAGGCCGTTTCCAATTCTTGACCTAGCCGCGGCGAGCGGCTCAAGGCCGCACTGCATAATGAAGGGGATGCCAACCTTGAAACCAACTACCTCGTTCCCTAGGTCAGTCATAATCTTTACCAGACCTTGGCAGCTGCCAAGCACGGGGCCATCTATGGCAACGATTATGGGGCTTGCCTTCAACTAAACCCTCCTATCAACAAGCAGCGGGAGTTTTAAGCGTGAGTGAGTCCCGAGGCCCACTCCATGAACTTAGAGACGGCCTCTTCCAACGGCGTGAACTTAAAGTCGCTCAAGTACCTGCTGGAATACTTGTAGTTGTTTGAAAGCATGCGGTACATCATCTTAAACGGCGATGATGGCACAGCCGCGGCGAGCCTGATCGCCCACCTGGCGCTCACCGCGTGGCAGCCCTTCCTAAGCATCCTGCAGATTGTTTGACCCACGTCGCTTATATCGACGTCGAAGGGCCAGTTGGCGTAGACCCACCTTCCATCAAAGGCGCCTGAGCCAGCCATGGCAAGTATCCTGGCCAGGTCCCCTGAGTACACCATGTTCCTTGAACCAAATCTCAGCGTAAGTCCGCGCTTCGCAGCCCACAGCGTTATCTTCCACTGGGCCTCGTAGCCCCAGGGACCGAAGACCAGGGACGGCCTAACTATGGACCACCTGCCGCCCAGCCTCCTGCCCTCCGAGACGAGGAGCCTCTCGCCCTCAGCTTTCGTAACCTCATAAGGGGTCCTGTGAATGAACACCTTAGGGTTCAGGTGCTCGTCCTCCTCCTCAACGAGGGACCCCCTCGGCACCCCCCTTAGCTCGGCCGCCACCGCTGTGGAGCTTACGTAAACGACCCTCGCGCTGACCTGAGACGCGGCCTGGATCACTTGCCTTAGGAGGCCTACGTGAGCCTCCTCGAACTCCCTGTAGCTCCCACTGATCTTGCCAGCTATATGATAGTACACGTCCCCTCCCAGTTTACTTAAGGCCTCAGGTGTTATGGAGTCAAGCACAGCCACGTCTACGCCCATCTTACTTAAGTCATTTGAGAGGCCTGGCCTTCGCTTCATGGAGGACCTCCTGGCCACCACCACAACTTCATGACTTCCTTTGAGCTCAGCGGCTAAGTTTATGCCCACAAAGCCCACGCCGCCCACAAGCACGTGCCTCACGGTAGCTTCACACGTTAGAAAAAGCCAAGTTTAAGCTAAAATTATATGTAAGTATAACTAAAATGACGCTTGGTAGAGCCTTTTGGCCGTCCTGCGCACCTGATCCTCAAGCACTTCAACTCCTATGCCACTTCTCGTAGGTGCTGATATGGTGCCGTCCCTGTTAAGCTCCCAGGGAGGCTCTACTATGTCGTTTTCATAGTACCTGGAGCTCGCACTTATGTCATTAGGGTATTTGACTCCTTCGAGCGTTGCCGCCGCCACCAGGTGACCTCTACCCACGCCGGTCTCGAGCATGCCTCCTATCCATATGGGCCTTCCCAGCTGCCTATACCAGAAGTCGTGGATCCTCAGGGTCTCGCCGAGGCCCCCTACCCTGGCGGGCTTCACATTTATTATCATGGCCGAGCCAAGCTGGTAGGCCTTCCTGGCGTCGTCTAGGTCTGTAATGCTCTCGTCAAGGCATATGGGCGTCCTTATTCTCCTGGCCAGCTCAGCGTGATCCACGAGATCCCTCCAGCCCAGGGGCTGCTCTATCATGAGCAGGTTGTACTCGTCCAGCTTCCTGAAGACCTCTACGTCGCTCAGGCTGAAGGAGGCGTTAGCGTCAACCTGAAGGGGTAAGTTGGCTCCGAAGGTCTCCCTCAGCTTCTTGACTGGGGCCACGTCATAGCCTGGCTTTATCTTTATCTTTATCCTTGCGTAGCCCTGCTGAAGATAGCCGTCAACGACCTTTACCAGTTCCTGCAGCGAGGGCTGTATGCCGACGCTGACGCCGCTCACTATTTTGTCCCTGACCCCTCCTATGTACCTCCAGAGCGGCAGCCCCTCGAGCTTGGCGGCGAGGTCCCACAGGGCCATCTCGACGCCGGCTTTGGCCATGTTGTGACCCCTTATCCTGCTTACTAAAGCGGTGAAATTCCCTGGAGTGATGTCACCCTTCAGCTGTGGCAGAATGAAGTCCCTTATTACATGCCATGCGGTCTCGTTGGTCTCATAGCTGTACCATGGGCCTGAGTCCGCTACCACCTCTCCCCAGCCGACCTCGCCGCCCTTCTCTTCAACACGGACTAGAATGGCGGGCCTCTCCTCCGTCCTCCCAAAGCTTGTCTCAAAGGGCGACTTTAACTTAACCCAGACCTCTATGAGTTCGACTTTCCTTAGCTCCACGGTCTCACCCCGTCAAGGACCTCGCTTAGGCTCTCCCTTACCATTATCACGTAGCCATGTCCATGTTCGTCCCATGTGAAGTCCGAGGCCACGTAGCCCTCGCCCAAGTACTTAAGGTAGGCCTGTCTCGTGACCTCCCTCCACCTGGAGGCGAGCTCTCTGTTCACGGAGTTCAGGGCAGATATCGAGTAAGGAAGCCCTATGGCAACTGCCGCTGGGCTTCTGCTAAGGTCCGGCTCCTCGGGCTCCTCACTTCCCCTTGGGCCAACTGGGGCTACAGCCACGTGGGCCCCCAACTCGACCAGCTCCTCAAGGGAGGGGGTCCTCGCAACACCGGATATCTTGTTAATAACATTCTTGCTGTCGAGGTACCACTCGGCCACGGCTCTGTCCGTCTCGAGGCCAGCGTTTATCGAGTCGTGAAGATAACCATAGTACCTGACCTTATACTTTGTGAAAACGGCTCCAAGCTTGCCAAGGTTGAAGCGCGCGTTAAGGCTCTGCAGCGGGTCGAAGGTCCACTTTACGAGCCTGACCCCTGCAGCTAGAACCTCTCTCCTCTGGGCAAGCTTGAGGCTGGTGCCTAGGCCGCTGTACTTCCTCTCGCTTACCACGCCCGTCATGTGACTGTAGAAATATGGCCCCTCGGGAGTCTCTACAAACCAGCCCAACGAAAAGCCCACAAGCCTGTCCCCGTCGAAGGCTCCCAGCACTAGGCCGCCGTTATCAACCATGGCTTTAAGCATGTGGAGCGGCACGGCCTCGCACTGCGACCTGTCCATTCCCCAGGCGGAGAGCTGAACCTCGACTACTTGAGACAGCTCCGAAGGATCGCTCAGCTTCCTGATCTCAATCATTAAGTCCCCCCAAATATGTGCTGCTTCAGGGTAAAATTTGATTTGTGGCAAAAGCTCAAACTCTTAGCCCTTAGGTAAGCCCTGAGACCTGCGAGAGCTGAAACGTCATGATATATGTGAGGCTTGGCAAAGGAGGCCCTAAGGTCAGTGCCATAGGCCTTGGCTTTTGGGAGATAGGTTCAACCTCGTGGAAGGGCAGCGAGAGGGTCTCCGTTAATATAGTTAGGGCTGCCGTTAACAATGGCATCAGCTTCTTCGACACGGCCGAGGTCTATGGAATGGGGAGGAGCGAGGGGTCCCTGGGCGACGCAGTAAAGGTCCTTGGGCTCAGGCCTGATGATATAGTGGTAGCCACGAAGGTCGCAGGCTTCAGGCCGTTAAGGTGGCTTGTGGTTAAGGCTGCAGAGGCCTCCGCCAGAAGGCTTGGCCTAAGGCCGTCCCTGCTTCAGCTTCACTGGCCACCCCCTGTGTGGGTGCCCCTCTGCGAGCCGCTGAGGGGGCTTGAGGACGCAGTTAAGAAGGGGCTGACGGAGTTCATAGGGGTCTCCAACTTCCCTGGGCGCATGCTTGAGGAGGCGGCGAGCTGCCTCAGGTCAGCTGAGATAGTGAGTGACCAGGTGGAGTACAGCCTTGCCTTCAGGACTCCTGAGCTTGACGTGTCCAGGGCAGCGGAGAGGCTGGGCATCGGTATCATAGCCTACTCGCCGCTGGCCAAGGGAGCCCTCGCGGGCGCCGCAGCGACCAGGCGCGTCCAAAGGATGGACCCGAGGTTCAGGGCGGCCTCCCAGGACCTAGAGCTTCAGGGGGCTCTGGCCAAGGTAGCTGCGTCCCATGGAGTTACAAAGGCGCAGGTGGCCCTCTCATGGATAGTCAGCAGGGGCGCCGTTCCCATACCTGGCACCACTAAGCCTGAGAGGGTCGCTGAGCTTGCAGGGTCAGCTGAGTTAAGGCTAGCAGACTATGAGCTCTCGCTCCTTGACAGGGTGAGCTCTAAGTACGTAAGCATGTGGGGCAGAAGTTACTCAAACCTCAGGGCGCTCAGGTTTATACCGTGCGGGCTCCAGTACCTTGGGGTTAAAGTTATGGGAGGCGCGTAGCACTTTGAGTTACACCGCGTCGAAGACCAAATGTAATAAAATTGTAATATATGCCCTGCAGGTGGGTCATCACTGCAACCTGCCGTGACGTAGTAGCTTAGCGATAAAAACTAAGGGTCCACCCCCTTAAAGGGAAAGCCGTGAAGCTGGAGGACATAATGTCTAGGCTTGCCGAAGTGGCCAGGTCGGTGCCCATCCACTACAGGGACGGGATACTGGGCTCCATGACCACCCCTCCTCACCCGCTAGCTAAGGTAGCCTTCGACATGTTCCAGGGGCTCAATGTGAACGACGAGGAGCTCTACAGGCCCCTCAGGGAGCTGGAGGAGGAGGCCATAGAGGAGCTCGGAAGCTACCTGGGCGGCAGCAGGTGCACAGGCTACATAACCAGCGGCGGCAGCGAGTCCAACCTGGCGGCCCTTTACCTTGCGAGGGAGCACGGCTTCAACGTTGTCTACTACACAGCCGCCGCGCACCACTCTATAACTAAGGCCGCCCACCTGCTCAGAATGAAGCCTGTTGAAGTTAAAATGAAGGAGTATCGGATGGACCCAGCCTCCCTCAGGTCCCTCTGCAAGGCAAACGGCCCAGGCGTTGTAGTAGTTACTGTAGGCACTACATCAGTGGGCACTATAGACCCCGTTGAGGAGGTCTCTGACGTGGCCGCTGAGTGCGACTCCATAGTTCACGTCGATGCTGCCCTGGGCGGCCTTGTGGCCCCCTTCGTTTACCCCAACAGAAAGCTTGGGTTTCAAAACGGGCCAGTCATGAGCGCCACGCTTGACCCTCACAAACTTGGGCTTGTCCCGCTGCCAGCAGGCGGTCTGATAGTCAGGGATGAAGATTGGTTTAAGCCCCTCGACTTCAAGGCTGAGTATTATCCCGCGGGGCACCAGGTGGGCCTCTTTGGGACCAGGAGCGGGGGGCCTGTGGCGGCCACCTGGGCCATCGTGAAGTACATGGGGCGTGACGGCTATGCCGCGCAGGCCCAGGAACTCATGGAGAGGACCAGGTACTTACTGAATGAAGTTAAAGGTTTAGGTCTTGAGACTCCCGTGGACCCCGAAGTACCTGTTGTGTGCATAGAGCATGCCAGCGATGATGGCTTAATGAGAGCGCTTGCCAAGGAAGGAGTCTATGTCTATAAGTGCGGCCTGGTGCCTGGCATAAGGGTTGTTGTAATGCCCCACGTGACTAAAGCCCTGCTGGACAAGTTTGTGTCATTACTTAGAGAGGCGCTCTCAGCGCCGTTAACAAAGCTCACATAGGCATCGTTATGAGGCCCTTATCAAGCAGCGTGTTTATCTTCTGCCTCACCGCCCCTATTATCTCAGTGGCCCTCTCCAGCTCCTCCCTGTAGGTCGTGGTCCTCCTGGCCAC